>DATHBC010000220.1:0-4049 GCA_035296345.1 Pyrinomonadaceae bacterium
CGGCTGCCGCCTCCGGCAGAAAGACGGTAAATCCGCCCTCCCAGTCTTCCTGCGCGGCTTCCAGTTGTTCCGAGCCGGAGCGGACGGATTTCAGGCGCATTTGTTTTTTCAGCCTCTGGTCTTCGGATTCGCCGAGCGACTCGCCGATGGTAAAGGTGACGGCTCGCAAATTCGGAAATCTGGTCAGCATACTGGTTTTCGCCCGCAGACCGAGTTTTTTCTTCGGCTCGCGCAAATCGGCGTCCATCTCGTAATGAGTTATGTCCACCAGGTCGTTTAAATCCGAGTAGGAGACAACCCCGCGCGAGTAATCTTCCAGGCTGAAGAAAGCCATCCAGATTTCGTTGTTGTTGCCCCATGATTTATAAGAAAAAATAAGTCCTTTTTCGCCGCCGTTAATGTCGAAAAAAGCGGTCGGAATGCGAGTCTGCGGATCGAAAACGTAGCTGAATCTCTCGCGTTTCCCGCCGTCGAAAGTCGCGAAAAACAAGCCCGGATTTTCGGCGTTCAGAAGCGAAAGCGCCAATCTGGACGAAATGTTCGCGCCGGTTTCCTTAAGCAGGCGCGGCTCGGATTCGGACGCCAGTTTCTGCGCCTGCGAATTTGCCGTCGCTGCGCCGCCGCCTTCGCCTCTATTCTGCGCGAGGAGGTCGAAAGTGTCGTCGGTGAATCTTAAAACCGCCGTTTTGAAATCCGATTCGACGACATCGGTTCCGAGCAGGCGTTTCATATTGTTTTTTTCAAACTCGCTCGGCGGCGCTTCGGCGCGGAAAGTGCCCTGCCCGATAAAAACGGCGCCCGTCACTTTTCCTCCGACCGGAGCCGCGAAATAGAAAGCGCCCGTAAAGGTCATGACCGCGCGGTCGCGCTTTAAGACAAGTCCCGAAACCTCAGCCGAACCGCCCGCGAGCGCGAACGCTTTAATCTGATTATATGTTTCCTTACCGCCGCGAGGCACATCTGCACCGTCGGTCTTTTGGGCATAACCGTTGTGAGCGTAGAAAACGGTAATCAGCAGAATTGCCGGAATAAATGAGACTTTGCGCGAGAAAAAAGAAATTAACATATTGATATTGTGTCCTTAGGATATTTTAGAGCTTGAAAACGGCTGGAATAGATTATTCCTTAGTCGTTATCAAGTCAAATTTTCGGGAACCGAAAACAGCCCGAGCCTGAATTCGGATTTCGAAACATTTCGCTAAGCTCCGACATGCTTCCGGAGAATTATTGCAGAATCGGGCAGCGCAAAGCTCCGGTTTATAATTCGCGCATTGTCGCCCGCAGTTTGCAGGATTTGGAAATTGAGCTGAACTTTACGTTGTAAATCTTGCCGCTTTCCCCTATTTGTGATACCTTTTTCGATGTTGCTTTTTAACATCTAAACCGGTATTCCAATCCATAAGATTCGGTTTACCATTCCGAGTTAGCTTTCGCCGAAAAAATCAACAGGAGAATAAATGTTATGAAGAAATTGTTAGCGACTTTTATGCTGATGGCGTGTGTTCTCGTCTTTGCCGGAACGACCGCCGCCAGTATTTACGACCCGGGCACGAATCGCTGCCACGATGCCGACGGCAAATTCGTCGCCGGACCAAACTGTGACCCGAATAGCTGCGGCTGCCTGTTCCACGAAATTTTCGATTACATTAAAGAGATGTTTTAAATCTCGACAAAGCACGACGAAGAAAGGCTTGGAATTTCCAAGCCTTTTCTTTTGCTTAGCGGGATTTTCTCTTCTGCTTTACAGGCAAAAGTCAGAGGTTACAGGCAAATCGGACTTTACCTGTAAAGCCGCTTTAACCTGCCAATATCAGCCGAAGCAGATTTGGTTGGTTTCCCGTCTTCATTCTCAACGAAAAGATTCCTGTAAGCAATGAATGATTTATTTTTCTCATAATGCAGGCGAGCCTTCTTACGAGCTGCACGAAAGCATCGAGCACCCGGCTTTTTCCTTTGCCCAATCGGGGCGTTTGACAAACCATTTTTCAGATTCGGGCTGCTCGTCGTACGGTTCGAGAAGCAATTTAAATAGTTCGTCGACCACGGAATAATCGCCTTCGTCAGCCGCGTCAATCGCCAACTGCGCCATGTAGTTTCGCAGGACGTATTTCGGATTGACGCGGTTCATCGCGGCGATTTTTTCGGTTTTTTCGCGGTTTTCAACAGTTAGAATCCCGGCGTAGTCTTTTAGAAAATCAGTCCATTGCGGTTTGAATTTTTCCAGTTCAGCCGAATAACTCGATTCTTCCAGCTTCGTCCAGAATTCGTTCGGATTACTTTCGTCGAATCGGTTAAGGCGGCGGAAAAACAAAGTCATATCCATTTCGCTCAGGTAGAGCAGTTTTTCGAGCTTGACGATGAAATCCGTCTCGCCCGCGCCTTTCAAACCCAATTTATCGGACATCATACGGATGTGTTTCGGCAGATAGGAGCTTTGGTATTCGTCCAGAATTTCTTCGAGCGGCGCGGCGTCTTCAATCAGCGGGTAAAGCGCGTTGCCGAGCTGGAGCAGATTCCAGAGTCCGATTGAGGCTTGGTTGCCGTAGCGATAGCGTTTCTGTCCGGCATCGGTCGTGTTCGGCGTCCAGTTCGGGTCGTAATCTTCGAGCCAGCCGTAGGGACCGTAATCAATCGTCAAACCCAAAATGGACATATTATCGGTATTCATCACGCCGTGAACAAAACCGACGCGTTCCCAGTGAATCATCAGGTCGAGCGTTTTTTCCGTCACGTCGCGGAAAAACTCGATGTAAGCTTCCTTATCCGGCGCGCCCAGGTGCGGGTAAAAATTTCGAATCGTGTAATCGGCGAGCTTCTTCAAATTTTCCAAATCCCGGCGCACCGTAAAGATTTGAAAATTTCCGAAACGAACGAAGCTCGGCGCGAGGCGGCAGACGATTGCGCCTTTTTCCAATTGGGCGTTCCCGTTGTAAAACATATCGCGCAAGACCGCGTCGCCCGTCAAAACCAGCGACAGCGCGCGCGTCGTCGGAACCCGCAGATGAAACATCGCCTCTGAGCAAAGATATTCCCGAATCGAAGAACGCAGAACGGCAAGCCCGTCCGCGCCGCGCGAATACGGCGTGCGCCCCGCGCCTTTCAACTGCAAAGCCCATTGCTGATTATTATGGCTGACCTCAAACAGGTTAATCGCTCTGCCGTCGCCGAGCTGCCCCGCCCAGCTGCCGAACTGATGTCCTCCGTAACACATCGCGAAAGGCTGGGTTTCGGGATAAATTTCCGCGCCTGAAAAAACTTTCAGGAACTGTTCGCCGCGCGCGTCCGTCCCGGTCAATCCCACCGCTTCAAGCATCTGCGGCGAATAATGCACGAGCGAAGGTTTGCCCGGAATTTTTGGCGTAACATAAGAAAAACAAGCGTTCGACACCTGGCGAACGTAGTTTTTCGTAATCGAATCGGCGGGAAGTTCCCGGTTAAATGTGTCGTTCAGATTTAATTTCATTGGTTTTATTTTCGCAATTCGAGAGAGGATTAGACAAATCGGGATTGATAAACGCTGCACCGGGTAGAAAGATAAAGTGATTTTGCCAAAGTTAATCAAACAATTTCCGCGCCTGAACGTTTTTAACTAAATTGATCGGCAATCAGTCTGCTAATCGTCGCGCCGGAATTTTCAACCAACGGACTGACGGCGATAAATCGGAAAATTGGAGCGATTTCGCCCTTAATCTTTCGTGAAATTTGACGATTGTTAAAAATACCGCTCGAAAGCAAAATTAAGGCAATCAAAAAGAAAATTTCGTGCATCTAAGTGGCATTGAAGAATTTCCGGCGGTTTCTGTAAAGGCTCAATCGCCTGCCGAAGCCGACAAGAACTTTTGAAACTTCCGACTTTCTATGGTGTACAGGTAATGTTTACCCGAAAGTTTAACCGACGCAGAATAGACAATTCCAAAATTTTTCTTTATTATGTGTGTTAAACAAATTCTTGTTTAATTTTATTCATTTCCAAAATTGGGTTTTATCAAGCAGCTTTCGCCCTCAGTTCTGCCGATTTGAATAGACAGAATAAAACTCGGTTTTTATCC
>DATHBC010000221.1:0-3962 GCA_035296345.1 Pyrinomonadaceae bacterium
GCGGTTTTCCGGTTTTTCGACGGGCAAAACTTCTTCGTATCGCCACAGCGACGCAGCGCGCCGGTTTAAAGATTCTTTCGTCAGGCTCGCGGCGGCTTTTTCCAAATCGTAAGCGACCAGCAAAGGTTTGCCGCACGCGGCGCAGAGATTATAAAGACGATTCGGCTCGTAAGTTTTATCGCACGCCGAACAGAATAAATTTGTTACATTCATCGTTTTTCGTTAAAATTCAAAGCTGTTTCCGGTTTTTAAAATACGCATCGCGACTAAAATGCTGCGCATTGCCCTGCAAGCGACGCTCATCGTAAAAAAAAACTGCTCATCGGAGTTCTAATACTGCTCATCGTAAAAATAACGCGCTCAGCGGAAAAAGATATTGCTCATTCTAATATCTTTCGCGCCCAGCGTGAAAATATATTCCGCATTCTAATATTTCAACCGCGCATCGTAAAAAATAACGCCGCACCGGAATTTTATCGCGCGCGTTCCGATTTTAAATCCGCTTTCTAAAATTCCTTTTTATTTATTGTTAAAATATGAATCTCAAAGCGATACAATAAGTATAAACTATGAAGCTCGAAACGGTAGGAAACGGTTTAGCTAAAGAATATTATTTCGTCAGCGATTTGCATTTCGGCGGCGACGGGCAGCTTCAGGTCTGCGATTACACGGAAGAATTTATCGCGTTTTTGCAGGCGCTGGCGGGGCGAGAGGCGGACGTCGAATTGATTATCGCGGGCGATACCTTCGGATTCTGGGAATTGACCGGCGTCGAAGGAACGGCGCAGTTGACGGAAATTATCAGTCATCACACGCGGATTTTCGAGCAGTTTCGCGCGTCGGGCGAGCGAATAAAAATCACGTTGATGGTCGGCAATCACGATTACGATTTGGCTTGCTATCCCGAATTCGTCCCGATGCTGGCGGCTTACAATATCACGCTCGATTTATCGCTGGCGGTCGTGCGCGACGTCGGCGGCAGAAAAATCTGGGTCGAGCACGGGCAGCAGATTGACCCTTATAACGCGGCGACCGATTACGGAAACAAAAACGCCCTGCCGCTCGGCTATTTTATCACCGAAAGTCTGGTCAGCGGCGCGAGCAAATATTCGGTTTTCGGCGCGTCGGACTGGCTGAAAGACATTCGCTCGGTCGATGTCCGGCAGATTCCCGACTGGCTCATTTCCAATTATTTTTACAATGAAATGAACTTATTTCTGCGCTGGCTGCTGATGCCGTTCCTGCTTTTGCTGACCGTCACGATATTTACGCTGGTGGCTCAATTGCTGGAATACGCCGGAATTTTCAGCTTCAATATCCTGCTGGAAAATTCTTTCGTTCGCTCTCTGGGCTTGGCGGGCGACATTATGCGCTGGATTCTGACGGCGAGCATGGCGGTCTGGTTTTTTGTTTTCGTTATTTCGGTTCCGCTTTATTTTATTTACCGTGATATTCGCGGCACGCTTTTCCGGATGCAGATTTATCCGCCTTATAAATCAGCGCCGACCGATGCGGCGAACAACGTTTATCTCGACCGCGCGCGGACGGTTTTTAAGGAAAACCCGGAAGCGTGCGCTTACATTTTCGGACACACGCACGACGCTTTCCTGGTCGAAGAACCCGAAGGGCGCGTCGTTATCAACACGGGAACGTGGCTGAAAATATTAAAGCGCGTTTCGGTGCGCTTCGGTCTTCTGCCCGGCGTTTATTACCCGACTTTTCGCCTGAATTATTTTAAGATTTATGCGGAAAACGAAAAAGTCATTGTCGAATACGTCGAGATTCCGAAAGAGCCGCGAGAAAAACTGACGCTTTTGCAGCGTTTTTTAATCATCGGCAGAAAGCCGGAACTCGGAAAGCCGATTCCCGCAAAAACCGTTCTTTAACTGAGAACTGAGAACTGAGAATAGCCGTCAGCAATCAGCAATCAGCAATCAGCTTTTAATTATCAGTTCCCGGTTATCAGTTATCAACTATCAATTATTAACTATCAGTTACCAGCTATCAGCTATCAGTTCTCAGTTCTCAGTTCCTTTGTTGCATACTCTTGAAAATTGCTTTATTAATATTCCGGATAATTATTGAGAAGGAAAATTCGTGTGCAAAAATCTTTATTTACTATTTTCTTATTACTGTTTCTCTATACGGTTTTCGCAATTGACGCGGGTCATCAGGCTCAGCAGCGAGTTACGCCGCCGCCGAAGCGTTTGAACTGGTACAAGGGAAACACGCACACGCACACCGTCAACAGCGACGGCGATTCGACGCCGGACGAGGTCGTCGGCTGGTATCGCGAACGAAACTACAATTTTCTCGTTCTCAGCGACCACAATTTTCTGACCAATGTCGAAGGGCTTAATGTACTGCACGGCGCGGATGAAAAATTCATCGTCATTCGCGGCGAGGAAGTTTCGGATACTTTCGAAAAAAAACCCATCCACGTCAACGGGCTGAACGTCGAGCGAGTCGTTAAGCCGCAGGGCGGCGGCAGCGTCGTCGAAGTCATTCAGCGAAACGTCGACGCCATTCGCGCCGCGCGCGGCGTCCCGCACATCAATCATCCGAATTTCGGCTGGAAAATAACGGCGGACGATTTAAAAAAAGTCGAGAACAACAAGCTTTTTGAAATCTACAACGGGCATCCGGAGGTAAACAATTTCGGCGGCGGCGGCAAACCCGGGCTGGAAGAAATGTGGGACGCGATTCTTTCGAGCGGCAAATTGCTCTACGGAATCGCCGTCGACGACGCGCACGTTTTCAAAAAACCGTGGGACAAAAACGTGCCGCGACCCGGACAGGGCTGGATATTCGTCAGGGCGGAGGAGCTTTCCGGCGCGGCAATTCTGGACGCGATGGAAAGAGGCGATTTTTACGCTTCGACCGGCGTCGAGCTGACCGATTATCAGGTCAGCGACAAAAACATAACCATCACCATCAATGAGGAAAGAACCAGCAAATACCGCGTCCAGTTTATCGGCAAAAACGGGCGCATCCTGAGCGAATCGCTCTTGAGCCCGGCGGTTTATCAGTTTCGCGGAGACGAGCTTTACGTGCGCGCCAAAATAATCGAATCGAACGGAAAAATTGCCTGGACGCAGCCCGTGATGCGCGGCGGTAAAAATTAACGTCCGAGAAAATTATAATTGATTAGCGCAGGTATTTATGTTTTAGGAAATCGAGCTTTTGTAAAGTGTCTCAATTAAGAAAATCCGGAGAGCGAGCGTGCGAGTCGCTATAAATGCGTCGGATTTATCAAGACATTGCTGCCGGCAAAGCGGCGACGTTCGCGGTTAAATGGCGGAATTAATCTAAAAACCGTTTTTTTGTAAAACCAGAGCCGAATTTTTCGAGCCGAAGCCGATGCAGTTGCAGAGCGCGGTTTTTACTGCGGCTTCCCGCGCCCTGTTCGGAACGTAATCCAAATCGCAAACTTCATCCGCTTCTTCAAGATTTATCGTCGGCGCGATGATGTTTTCGTTTAGAGCGAGCAGCGCCGCGCCGATTCCGGCTGCGCCGCTTGCGCCCTGCGGGTGACCGATTTGCGATTTCGTGGCGCTCATCGGGATTTTGCAGGCGTATTCGCCGAAAGCGGTTTTGACGGCTTTGGTTTCGATGCGGTCGTTCAGCTCGGTCGAAGTTCCGTGCAGATTTATGTAGTCGATTTCTTTAGGCGCGAGCGCGGCGTCCTGCATTGCCAGCGTCATGGCGCGCGCCGGTTCGACGCCGTTTTCTTCGAGCCGGACGCGATGATAGGCATCGCAGGTCGAAGCGTAACCGGATATTTCGGCGTAAATTTTCGCGTTTCTCGCCTGTGCCTTTTCCATATTTTCCAGAACGAAAATCCACGCGCCTTCGCCCAGAACGATGCCCGAACGATTCTTATCAAAGGGGCGCGAAGCTCTTTCGGGCGCGTCGTTCCACTTGTCGGTCAGAACGGTCATTAAATCGAAACCTTTTAAGAT
>DATHBC010000222.1:0-2341 GCA_035296345.1 Pyrinomonadaceae bacterium
TATCGTTAATAAAATGCGCGGTTGATTTTTAACCGTCTTAAGCTAATTTAACGTTTTCTGTTTTTGAGAAAACAGCGAGCCTTTAGTTGCCCACAGCTAAAGGCTTTTTTATTTGAAAACATACAAAGCCGTTTTGCTTTCGGGCAAAATCAGTGTAAAAAAGTTCTGTTGCATTTTTAACCGGCGTATCTGAAAATGTATCCGTTATCTGTTATTATCGAGTCTTATCAGATGACCGATTCATCTGAAGAATCCGATAGATAACACTCCCGGCATCAGTTAATTATAAGAATAATAAAGCGTTTATGTCTTACCAGGTTATCGCCCGCAAGTGGCGACCGCAAACATTCGAGGAAGTTACCGGACAGGAATCCATCACGCGCACCCTGCGCAACGCCATCGAGCACGAGCGGCTTCATCACGCTTATTTATTCAGCGGCGCGCGCGGCGTCGGCAAAACGACGACCGCCCGGCTTTTAGCCAAAGCGTTGAACTGTCATAAAACCCCCACGCCGAACCCGAAACCGTGCTCGCCGAATGACGCGGACGCCTGCGTTTCGTGCCGCGAAATCGCCGAAGGTCGCTCGATTGACGTTTTGGAAATCGACGCGGCTTCAAACACCGGCGTCGATAACGTGCGCGAAGTCATCATCAACAACATCAACACCTCGCCCGCGCGCGACCGTTACAAGGTTTTCATCATCGACGAGGTTCATATGCTTTCCACCTCTTCGTTCAACGCGCTTTTGAAAACGCTGGAAGAGCCGCCGCCGCGCGTCGCCTTCGTCATGGCGACGACCGAGCTGCACAAAGTTCCCGACACGATTCTCTCGCGCTGCCAGGAATTTGAATTTCGCACGATTCCGTCGGCGAAGATTTTTGAAAGATTAAAGCTCATCGCCGGCGCGGAAAAAATCGACGTCGCCGACGAAGCCCTGCGCGAAATCGCGCGCAGCGGCGAAGGCTCGATGCGCGACGCGCAAAGCAATTTCGACCAGGTTATAAGCTTTTCCGGCGAGCAAATCGCGCTCGAAGACGTGGTCAACGCGCTCGGCATCGCCAGCTCGGAAATGCTTCTGCGCACAATCGCGGCGATTGCGCAGAAAAATCCGCCGGAAATTTTAAACGTCGTCGAAGATTTGATTCGGCGCGGGCAGGATTTGCGAAATTTCTGCCGCGATTTGCTGGCGTTTTTCCGCGACCTTCTCGTCGCCAAAGTTTCCGACGCCGAAGAGCTGCTTGATTCCGCCGCTTTCAGCCGCGCGGATTTGCAAAAAAACGCCGAGCCTTTTTCCGAAGGCGATCTGGTGCGCTTTTTCAACTCGCTCGCCGAGACGGAAACCCGGCTGAAAACCGCATCGCAGCCGCGCTACATTCTGGAAATCGGTTTAATCAAGCTTTTGGAAATGCGGAAAGTGACGCCGCTCGAAAAACTGCTCGAACGCCTTGCAAAACTCGAAAACGCGCTCGCGGGCGAAAATCCGCTGCCGTCGTCGCCTGCCGAATCCACCGTAAAAAAATCCGAGCCGATTAACCTTTCGGATTTTGCCGAGCCGAACATCGAAAAAAAAACTTTAACCGTTGATTTTCCGCTCGACGAGATTCCCTTTCCGGTCAATGCCAGCCGCGTTCAAAGCGTCGTCGCCGCCGCAGTAAGCGTTCCGCTCGTCGAAGCAAAACTGCCGGTCGAGCCCGCGTCAATGGCGGAAGCTTTCGCCAGACTTGAACCGGCGGTCGTCGAAACCGAATTTAAAACCGAACCGGCAATCGAATTCAAGCCCTTGCCGCCTGCCGAAAACAAGCCGAAAAATTCTTATTCAAACCTGATTCCCGACGACATTCCGATTAAGCTGCCGCCGATTACGTCGGAAGAACTGGAACACATCGAGGACGCCTGGCTCGACAACGCTTATGAAGAATGCCTGAAGCGCGCCGGCGACGATTTAAATATCATCAAAACCGCGGCGCAACTGGCGGCGATTTTAATCGGCGCAGACGGGCTGTCGAACGGAAACGGCTCGGCGCAGAAAACGAACGCTTCCGTTAATAATGGAAGCGCGACAGCCGCCGCGCCGAAAGCGCCGATTTTTGTCCCGCCGACTTTCGATTCGTCGAACGAGGCGAACGAAATGCCCGTTCTGCCCGAAAATCCGACCGACGAACAGCTTCTGGAATACGCCAGAAATCACCCGCTGGTAAAAAAAGTCCGCTGGCATCTGAAAGCCGACATCGTGAAAGTCTCAAGAATTGATAATCAACCGAAACAGTGAAAAGTGAATAGTGGAAAGTGAAAAGTTAAGGATTGTTTTCCACTTTTCACTATTCACTTTTCACTTTTCAC
>DATHBC010000223.1:0-2169 GCA_035296345.1 Pyrinomonadaceae bacterium
ACGTTAAAACTTCGTGCCGGTTATACCGATTCAACGATTAATTGCATTGAAGTTGCGAAAATGGCGGAGCAATGCGGCGTCGAGCATCTTCAGCTTCACGGTCGCACGAAAGAGCAAGGCTATAAAGGTTTGGCAAACTGGGATTTGATTCGCGCCGTGAAAGAAGCCGTCTCGATTCCCGTTTCCGGCAACGGCGACATTACGACGATTGAATACGGCTTGCAGCGCTGGCGCGAGACGGGCGTCGACGGAATTTTAATCGGTCGCGGAGCGATGCAGAATCCGTGGATTTTCCGGCAGTTCGAGGACGCGCTGGCGGGACGCGAAATTTACCAGCCGGATTTGGCGGAAAAAAAGTCGGTGCTGCTCGAATTTTTTGAGATGGTGCGCGAGGAAATGCCGGAAATCGTCGCTCTGGGAAAAATGAAACAGCTTGCCGGGCAATTTACGAAAGGCTTGGTCGGCGGCGCGCAGTTTCGGCAGACGCTCTATCATTCGCATTCGGCTGAGGAAATTCTCGACAACATCACGACTTATTTCGAAACCTTGTCCGAGCGAAACACTTTCGGCGACGGCTTGACCGAAGCCGACAGCGATTTGGCGATTGATTCGTGCGAAGCGTTTTCAAACGAAGAAATTTCCTGTAATGTAACAGTCGCCAATTAAAATTTACAACCGAAATATTGAGCCGGGAAATTTCCCGCTCAAACGAATTAGAATGAGATTTAACAAATTGAAAAAACCTGTCGCCGTTGTCGTTTTTCTTTTACTTTCCGCGCTTTTTTGCTTTGCTCAAACAAGCGGCAAGCCGAAACCGGCGACTTTAACCAGTACCGGCAATCAGGCGGCGATAAAATCTTCGGCGGCTTACGCCGAAATTCTGCTGCGCAAGACCGAGCTGGAAGCGACGCTCGAAGATTTGACCGTCCAATTTACCGACGAATATCCGAAAGTCAAAGAAGCACGCTTTGAACTTGGAGCGATTCGCAAGGAATTAGACCGCATTATGGCGGTCGGCGACGCGTCGAAACTGACGCAGAGTTTAGGCAAATTAATCCTGCGCAAAGTCGAGCTGGAAACCGACATGTGGGCTTTGCTGGAAAAATACGGCGAGGCACACGACGACGTAAAACGCGCGCGCCGCAAAGTAGCGACGTTTGAAAAAGCGATTAAAGAAATTTTGCCTTAATCAAAATCGTTTGAATGCTCGTTTAAACTCGCGTTTCCGTCTGTAAATCTTCGTTCGCTTTATGAATATCGCTAAAGGAAAGCCCGCGTTTGAGAATCAGCAGCACGCCGACGGTCGCCCAGAAAATAATTCGTCCTTTGCGCACGATGGCGAGCGTGACGCCGAGACCGGCGCCGAGCGCGAGCGTTTCCGTGACGAACTGCGCGCCGGCTTCGTCGACGCCGATGAGAAAAGGAACGAGCTTGAAAACGACCGTAATCACGCGGCTGATTGATTCGAGCAGGAAAGAGCTGTAAAGATTCGCCGCTTCGCTCAGGCGATTCAGAATAAACCAGACTTCAAAAATGCCGAGCGCGTGAAACAGGATTTGCAGCAGAAAAATCGGCAGAAATCTCTGCGGGTATTGCCGGTAAAAACCGTAAATCAGATTTTCGAAAAGCCGCGCGTGCAGGCGTCCGTCCTCAGTCCAGCGACGCAAAGTTCCCTTTTCGTAAAGCCTTTCCAGCAGCTTGCTCAAAAAATGCCATTGGCGAACGACCATCAAAACGCCGAAAACGATAAACAGGAAAATAAAGCCTATCAGCGCGTCGAGCATCAGCGTCCAGCTTTCCGACAGCTCGAAATTGCGCAGGAAAACGACCGCGCCGAAAGCGATAAAAAGTCCCGTGACGAGCGAATAAAAAAGATTTTCCGTCGCGACGGTCGAAAGCCCGACGACGAGCGGCATTTTTTTGCGCACGGCGACGGCTTTCGACGTGCCGCTGACCAGAATGCCGAGCGGAATGATGCTGCTCATCGCCTCGCCGATAATCACGCCTTCGGTCGTGTCACGCAAGGTCAGCGAATACGGCGCGGAAACCGAAAGTTTCCAGCTCGTGGCGCGAATCAGGATGCGCAAAAAATAGATGAAAATGATAAGAGCGAAACCGCCGAAACCGATGCGCGCGACGCCGCGCAGGATTTCGTGAAATCCGACCGAC
>DATHBC010000224.1:0-2431 GCA_035296345.1 Pyrinomonadaceae bacterium
CGACGCAGACGACCACGCCGCCGACCGAAACGCCGACGCCGACGATGACGCCGACCGTGACGCCGACGATGACGCCGAAAGTGACGCCGACGCCGGAACCCGTGCCGGAACCGATGACGATTCTGCTTTTCGGAACAGGTCTGGCGAGCATCGGACTTGCCGCCCGCCGCAGGCTCAGAAAGCGCAGCGGCGAAGAAGATAACGAGCACGACGAAAGTTAAAATTACGCCGAATGAAAATTTGAAGAAACAGCTTCAAATTTTCATTCCATACAAGTTTTGAAAAGCTTTGGGAAAGATTTGACGAAAGCGCGAGTTTTCGCTTTGGCGGTCAACCAACGAACGAAACGAATTGAGGAAGAAAAGATGCGAAGAATTAGCAGCAATTTAATACTCGCCGTCGGGCTGATTTTAACACTCGGCTGGGTCACGGAAACTTTAGCCGCCGGCAATGATCGGGACGTAAAAAGACCGAAAAACGCGGGGATTCTCTCGGTGCAGGTGACTTTCGCCGCGTCGGCGCAACCCGCCGCTTATCGCGTGCTGGTCGACGGCGTCGAGGTCGGCATCGCCGGCAACGCGACGCCGGCGGAATTCTATCTTTCGCCCGGCATTCACACGGTCGAAATCGAAGGTCCTAACGACCAGATTTTCGTCAGGGAAGTCGAAATCAGAAGAGGCGTCAAAAACTGCATCTGTCTGAGAGTGGTCGAGCGCAGAGATACCAGACCGTGCCCGTACGACGTTCGCGTCGAAGCGCCCGAAGAAGTCGAAGAAGGCGCTCTGGTGACCTTCGTCGCAGTCAATGCCATCTCGGCAAGCGCGCCGGTAAATTATCGCTGGCGCGTCACGCCCGATACGGTTCGCGTCACCGGCGGCGGAGACGGAACGCCGTCTATAACGGTCGATACGACCGGGCTCGGCAGTCAAACCATTACGGCGGAACTCGACGTGACCGACGACGTTTCCGGTCCGACCTGTTACCAGAAAGACACGACCAGAACGAGAGTAAAACCGCCGCCGCCGCCGGTGTTGCCGGAAAGAACTCGCTGCGACGTATTTGAATCGACCTCGTTTGACGACGACAAATACCGCTTCGACAACTGCGTTATCCAACTGCGTAATCGTCCGGACGCACAGCTTTACATCATCATCTATCAGGGCACGGATCGCTTGAGCCGCGCGCGCACGACCGCCGATTTGGTCAGGCGTCGAACGATGGATTATCTGGTCAGAACGCGCGGTGTCGACCCGAGGCGAATCCAGATTATTATGGGCGGCACGCGCCCGCGCACGAGCCTCGAATTGTGGATTGTTCCGCCCGGCGCGTCTCTCCCCGTTCCGAACGATTAATCGGAATTTATAAGTGCTCTGGCGCAAAAAGGACGGCTCCGGTCGTCCTTTTTTATTTTGCACGTTGTCCGCCCGCCGTCGCCCGTTGTAAAATCTAGATTTTATAATGTCAAGTATCTGAGTAAAGGAATTCGTTCGCCGCATCCCGTAATTTGTTGCAGGCATTCAGCCGACAACGGACAGGCAGGCTTCGCGGCTTCTACGGACAACGGACGAAATCTAAAATCGAAAATTACCTATGTCAGCACCGAATATCGAAACGATTGTCAGCCTCGCCAAGCGGCGCGGCTTTGTTTTTCCCGCCTCGGAAATTTACGGCGGGCTCGGAAGCAGTTGGGATTACGGCTCGCTCGGCGTCGAGCTGGCGAATAACATCAAGCGCAGCTGGTGGCGCTGGCTCGTCCACGAGCGCGACGACATCGAAGGGCTGGATTCCTCGATTATCCAGAATCGTCTGGTCTGGAAATATTCCGGTCACGAGCAGACTTTCAGCGACCCGCTGGTCGATTGCCGCAATTGTAAATCGAGGTTTCGAGCCGATAAGCTGGAACATCCGAAAATATCCGACGACGCGGAAGCTCAAAAATCGTTCGAGCAGACGCCGGTCGAGGAGTTAATCAAAAATAAAAAATTTCCGTGCCCGAACTGCGGCGAAACCGATTTGACCGAGCCGCGACCTTTTAACCTGATGTTTCGCACGACGGTCGGCGCGGTTTCCGCTGACGACGACCCGAGCGCGCTGGCGTATCTCAGACCGGAAACGGCGCAGGGAATTTTTATCAATTTCGCCAGCGTTCTGAACACTTCGCGGCGCAAGCTGCCGTTCGGCATCGCGCAAATCGGCAAGGCGTTTCGCAACGAAGTGACGCCGGGAAATTTTATTTTCCGCACGCGCGAGTTTGAGCAGATGGAGATGGAATATTTCTGCCGACCGGAAGACGCGCCGCGCATTCATCAGGAATGGATTGACGCTTTTCAGCAGTGGTTTTATTCTCTGGGAATCTCTGCGGAAAATCTTAAGCTTTACGAGCAGCCCAAAGAGGAGCTTGCGCATTATGCCGTGCGCACGGTCGATATTT
>DATHBC010000225.1:0-2409 GCA_035296345.1 Pyrinomonadaceae bacterium
ACCGTCGGCGGAACGGGAAAAACTCCGCTCGTCGCTCATGTCGCGCGGATTTTAAATGAAGACGGCGCGCGCGCGTGCATCCTGACGCGCGGTTATAAACGTGAAAATCCCCAAAACAGAGTTTTGGTTTCGGACGGCGAAAGGATTTTAGCCGATGCCGGAAAAGCGGGCGACGAGCCGTTTGAGCTTGCCTGTAAACTGATTGGCGTTTCCGCGATTGTCGCCGACCGGAACCGCGTGGAAGCGGGAAATTGGGCGCGTGAAAATCTGGGAGCTACGGCTTTCGTGCTGGACGACGCCTTTCAGCACCGGCGCGCCCGGCGCGATTTAGACATCGTTTGCATCGACGCGACCAACCCGTTCGGCAACGGCAAAATTTTGCCCGCCGGAATTTTGCGCGAGCCTTTATCGGGCTTAAAACGAGCCGGAGCCGTCGTCGTCACGCGGGCGAATCTGGTCGAAGCAAAACAGGTCGCGGATTTGAAATCGCGGATTTCAGAGATAAATCCGCAATGCGAAATTTTCGTTTCGGAAAATAAAATATCCGGTTTAATAACCCTCAAAGAATTCACCGCCAAAGCCGCCGGGTCGGAAACCCCTATCGCAGAGAGCGGTTCAAGGCGAGAAGAAAATCAACCGAAGACAGGCGCGGATAAACACGGATTTGAAAATGAAAACCGACCGGCGGCTGCCGATGGACAATTGACGACGGACAATTATTCTGCCTTCTGCGCGCTCGGCAATCCCGAAAGCTTTTTCGAGCAATTGCGGCGCGAAAAATTTCATCTGGGTTTGACCGAAGCTTTCCGCGACCATCACCGCTACACGCAGAGAGACATCGACGAGCTGGAAAGAAAAGCCGAGGCGAACGGCGCGCAGAGCTTTTTGACGACGGCGAAAGATGCCGTGAAATTAAAAGATTTGCAATTTAATCTGCCCTGTTATGTCGCCGAGAGCGAGTTGATTTTCGACGATGAAAAGGGCTTCCGGAAATTGATTGTAAGCGCCGCGAGAAAGAAATCAGCCGCGAAAGGACACGAAAGAGACACGAAAAAGATTTAAGAGAAATAGCCGCGAATAACGCGAATTATTATTTGCTTTCTCATTCGCGACATTCGGGTTATTCGCGGCTAAATTTTCTTTTTTCGTGTCCTTTTCGTGTCCTTTCGCGGCTGATTCTCTAACTGTCCTGCGGCTTTCCGCTTGAAGAACTCGGCTTTTCGGGTTTGGGCTGCGGTTCTACCGGTTTCTGAGTTTGACGAGGCTGCGGCGTTGCTTTCGGCTCGGTTGACGGCGGCGTTGTAGTGTTGGCTGCCGGTCTGGTATTTGCCGGCGCGGTCTGCGTATTAGCCGGCTGCGCCGGGGAAGTTTTCGGCTTCGGCTGCGTCGTGTTTACGGCGGCGTTAGTATTCGAGTTTTTCGGCACGAGAACGTAGGTGTTGCCGTCGTCCATAAACTGGCTGCCGGGATTGATGTTGCCGTCGTAATATTGACCGGTCGACGGCTGAACGTATTGCGGCGGCGCGCCGACAGGCGGTCTGCCGCCGCGCGCCCACGGGTCGAAACCGTCGCCGCCCGGCACGGGGTCTTGCGTCATCGTATTTATATTTCCGTCGGCGAGCGGATTATACGCGCCCATATTCGAAAGACCCTGTTCCTGCATGCCCGTCGCCGGATTGACGGGCTGGACGGGCGAGCCGTTGGCGTCCGTTTCCAGGGTCGTCTGCGGATTCGTCTGTTTGACCTGCGTCATATAAATAAAAAATCCGCTCAGCACGGCGATACCGGCAAGCACGATAAAAGCCGTTTTCCATAAATTGTTTTGCGGTTTATCATCGAGGGTCGCGGCGACCACTCCGGCGGGCGAAACGCGCGTGGCGAAGACGGTGGCGCGATTCAGCGCGTCGGCTAAATCGTTGGCTGACTGATAGCGGTTTTCGGGCACTTTCGCCAGCGCGCGCTGGACAATCTGTTCAATCTCGGCGGGCAAATCGCTGCGAAAAGCCGTCAGCGGCAGCGGCGGTTCCTGCGCGTGTTTCAGCATCACGTCCGTCGCGTTTTCGCCCGTAAACGGAACTTCGCCCGCCAGCATTTCATAAAGAATGACGCCGAGGCTGTAAATATCCGAGCGCGAATCCACTTCGTCCGTGCCGGAACAGCGTTCGGGCGAGAGATATTCCACGGTTTTGACGTTGTCGAAAACGCTCTGCTCGTCCGCCGGGTGAACCGTGCCGAAATCCAGCACTTTGACAAAATCCGCGCCGTCGGCGGTTTTCGATAAAAAGACGTTTTCGCTCGTCAAATTCCGGTGCAGCACGCCGTTGGCGTTGGCGGCGGCGATTGCCGAAGCGATTTGCTGCGTGACGCGGTTGGCGCGTTCGGGCGAAAATTGTCCTTCGCGGCGCACGG
>DATHBC010000226.1:0-6147 GCA_035296345.1 Pyrinomonadaceae bacterium
GCGGCGGGCGCAGAAGGTTTTCGATGGTCTCGTTTTCCTTGCCTTCAGACCACGCTATCAGCAGGTCGCGGACGTAAATCACGCCTTCGATATTCTCGATGCGGTCGCGGTAAACCGGGATGCGCGAGTATTTTTCCTCGATAATCAAATCGCGCGCCTGTTTGATGGTCGCGTTTATCGGCAGCGCGCAAATCTCCGTGCGCGGCGTCATAATCTCGCCCGCGCGCGTGTCGGCAAACTCGACCATCGTTTCAATCATCTCGCGCTCTTTCTCTTCGATAATGCCTTCCGCCTCGCCGACTTCGATAAGCGCCTGGATGTTTTCGGTGTTGTCCTCGTCTCTTTCCTCGGTCGCGTTGGGCAGAATCGACATTTCGAGGCTCTGCTGTTCCTTGTCACGGGCGAAACCGGCAAACGGGTCGGCTAAAAAAGACATCACGCTGTAGAGCGGTCGCACCAGCGGAAGCAGCCGCAAAAGCTTGCCTTCCGGATTGTTTCGCGTCAGCAGAAGCGGAATAAACTGCCTGAAAATGCCGGATAAAATCAAGCCGACGAGCAGCGAATAAATCAAAAGCTCGGTCGTGGTCTGAAAAAAATTAAAGACGATGAGCGTGACCAGAACCGAAAAAATAATCAACAGAATTTGAATCGCCGCCGACAGCGCAAAGCGAAAGCGCGGGCGGTTTTCCAGAATCTCGCGCAGAAATTCGGTCGAGCGCAATTGCGGTTTTTCTTCCGTGTCCGTGGAAAGGCGGCGCAGTGAGACGTCCGACAACTGTGTGAAAGCCATATCAATCGTTGCCAGAAAAACCAGCGCAAAAAGGATTAAAATGGCAACGGCTATCTCAATTTCCATAAAAGAAAGGTTAGTTGTCGGCAGCCGGCGGTCGGTTGCATATTTCATTTAAGCCGCATTCGGCGCGAAACTTCGCTGCCGAACTTTACCGGTCAGCCGATTACGCAGCATTATACCTTAAGTTTTCCTCTGAGTTTTAACTCCAGCCGATTCATTTCGCCGCCGTCGGTTTCGTGGTCGTAGCCGACCAGGTGAAGAATGCCGTGCAGTATAAGCTGTTTGATTTCGTTTTCCAGCGTCAGGTTGTTTTCCGCAGCCTGCCGGGCGGCTTGCTCGACGCTGATAACGATGTCGCCCAGAAAATTTTCCGTTTCCAGATAATCGTACCGGTCGGGCTCGTAAGGAAACGAGAGAACGTCGGTCGGTCGGTTTTTATCGCGAAAGATTTTGTTGAGTTCTTTGATGCGGCGGTCGGAGACGAAAGCGACCGTGAAATTCTTGCCTTTCGCTTCGTTTATCGCATTGACGGCTTGCTCGGCGAACCTTTCAAAACCGTCGATTTCGATTTTGATTTTCCGTTGTTGATTGATAATTTCAGCCATTCCGGTTCAGATAGTTTACCAGAAAAATAAACGCATCGACACGATTAATCTTATATTTTGCCCCGAACGCCGCCGGTTGGTTTAACGACATTTTACCTGAAATCCCTTCCGAACGCTCGGAATCCGTCTCTAACGCTCGAAATCTTCTTCAAATGCTCGAAATCTTCTTCAAACGCTCGGAATATGTCTCAAACGTTCTGAATCTCTTCCAAACGCTCTGAATATGTTCCAAACGCTCTGAATCTCTCTCAAACGCTCTGAATATCTTTCAAACGCTCTGAATCTGGAGCTTTCACTCTGAATATCGGTTTTACACGAAAATTATCAACTGGAAACAGGCAGGAAAAAAGCGGAAGAATAATTCTTCCGCTTTTTCCCGCTTCGGTTTTATAGCTGAGACTTGCCGGTTTTTCCGTTCAGAAACTGGAGAAATGGAATTTAATCCCTATCCGCCGCGTTTTTATCGCTCGATTCCGCCTCGTAAGCTTCGACAATCAACTGCACCAGACGATGCCGCACGACGTCTTTTTTCGAGAAATAAACAAACTCGATTTCCGGTATGCCTTCCAAAACGCGCTCGGCTTCCTTCAAACCGCTGCGCTGCCCGCGCGGCAAATCCACCTGCGTAATATCGCCCGTCACGACAACCTTCGACCCGAACCCGATGCGCGTCAGAAACATTTTCATCTGCTCGCCGGTCGTGTTCTGCGCCTCGTCAAGTATAATAAATGCATCATTTAACGTCCTGCCCCGCATGAAAGCGAGCGGCGCGACTTCGATAATTCGCTTTTCCAGCATCTTTGTGACGCGCTCGGCGTCGACCAAATCAAAAAGCGCGTCGTAGAGCGGGCGTAGGTAAGGGTCGACCTTGTCCTGCAAATCGCCGGGCAGAAAGCCGAGCTTTTCGCCGGCTTCGACCGCCGGTCGCGTCAGAATAATGCGCGAAACCTGTTTGGCGAAAAGCGCCTGCACCGCCATCGCCACGGACAGGTAGCTTTTTCCCGTGCCCGCCGGACCGATTCCGAAGGTTAAATCGTTGTTCTGAATCGCGTCGATGTATTTGCGCTGCATCGCCGTTTTCGGGGCGACCTGTTTTTTGCCCGATGGGTTAAAGCGCGCTTTGGTGAAATAATCTTTGAAGGAATAGGCGCGGTCTTCGGCAATTTGTTTGAAGGCGTCGCGCAATTCCTTGTCGGTAAAGGTGTTGCCTTCGGAAAACAGTTCGGCGAAATCCTGTAGAATCTGCTGAACGGTCGCGACGTCCTTCGGGTCGCCGTCAACCGTCAAATCCTGACCGCGAGCGTTGACGCGGACGTCTAAGATTGATTCCAGGTATTTAATGTTCTGGTCGTGAACGCCGAACAGCGTTTCCAGACCGCGCGGGGGCAGTTCGATTCTCGTTGTATTACTCAAATTTTCTTCAAAATCCTCTTTCTATAGGAAATGGTTTTTATAATCACAGACGCTACTACAACGCAAAAAAACTGTCAACATATTCGGCGACGGATTCGCTGGCATAAATGTTGCTCGGGCAGAATTAATCTTTCGGCAAAAAGACGTTCTAAAGATGAATCATCGGAGGTTTTAAAATATGATTGGCGGGCAGACTCTCTTCGTAAACAAGGCGGAAGAAAATTTTATTTTGGCACGAAACGAAGCCAATCCGGTCGATGCGGCGGCGGTTGCCGAAGCGGCTGAAGCAACCGAAGATACGGCATTCATCGAGGGCGGCGCGGCGCAAACCGATTTGAAAGCCAAATTTGCGCGGCTCAAAAAAGCGATGCGAAAACGCTCGTCGAGTATTTTTTAAGCTTTAAAAGGGGGCGAAAACCGATGCCGCGAGGCGATAAAGATAAATATACCGACAAACAAAAACGCCAGGCTGAACATATCGAAGAGGGTTATGAAAAAGACGGCGTACCGGAAGACGAGGCGGAAAGACGGGCTTGGGCAACGGTCAATAAACAGGATGGCGGAGGGAAAAAAAGCGGTTCGGGACGCAGGAAAGCCGCTTGATTTCTAAAGAACGAACAAGGGAATTTTTAAAAGCGAACAAGGGATTTAAGCGAGCAAAGGGCAGCTATGAAACGGGGACAGGTTAAGGCTGAGCGGTCGAAGACTGCAACGAAATCGAACACCGGGAAGGTAACAAAACAGAACAAACAGGGTAAGAGTGTAGGAAAAGCGGACACGGAATCGCCAAATTCGGAAAAGTTGCCGGGCGGTCCGATGCCCGCGCAAAAACAGAAACGTCCGGGCATAGAGGCAAAAATGTCTCCGCGCCCGGAATTTCTTGCGCCCAAATACAGAGGCGCGGGAAAACTGCTGGATAAAGTCGCTCTGATTACGGGCGGCGATTCCGGCATCGGTCGCGCCGTCGCGGTTCTCTACGCGCGCGAGGGCGCTGACGTCGCAATCGTTTATCTGAAGGAAGAAGAGACCGACGCGCGGGAAACGGCGATGCACATCGAAGCCGAAGGCAGACGCGCCCTGCTGCTTCCCGGCGACGTTTCCAAAGCGAGTTTTTGTGAAAAGGCAGTCGAAAAAACCGTGAAGGAATTCGGCAGGCTGGATATTCTGGTCAACAACGCCGCTTTTCAGAAACACCAGAAAATCATCACCGACATTTCCGACGAGCAATTCGAGAAAACTTTCAAAACCAACATTTTCGGGTATTTTTACATGGCGCGAGCGGCGCTGAAGCACTTGAAAGAAGGCAGCGCGATTGTCAATTGCGGCTCGATTACCGGCTTGGAAGGCAACAAGGAGCTGCTGGATTATTCGGCGACCAAGGGAGCTATTCACGCTTTTACGAAATCGCTCGCGCAGCAGCTGGTCGAAAAGGGAATCCGCGTCAACTGCGTTTCGCCCGGACCTATCTGGACGCCTCTGAACGTCGCCGACAAACCGCGCAAAGAAGTCGCCAAACACGGCGCGGACACGCCCATGAAGCGTCCCGGGCAACCGGAAGAAGTCGCGCCCGCATTTGTCTTTTTTGCGTCCGACGCCGATTCCAGCTATATTTCCGGCGAGATTCTGACGCTGCTCGGCGGCGAGACGCGCGCGGCGTAAACTATTGGAACCGAGAAGTGAGAACTGAGAGCCGAGAATTAAAAGTAGTTTTCAGCTCTCGGTTCTCACTTCTCGGTTTTAGTTAAGTCTTTCGGGATTGATGCTGAAAGGCTCGAATAACATTCGCTCTAAATTTATCTTTTCGAAGCCGCCGAATTCCTCCAAGCCGATTGTAATTTCGTTTTGCGAGACGTCGCGCCGAAAAGTTTTATGTAGAAAATCCCAGACGGTCAAACCGCTCGACCAATTCGAGTCTCTTTCTTTTTTCTGCGTCGAATGATGAATGCCGTGCAGGCGCGGCGTGACGATAAGCAATTCGAGCTTTTCCTCAAATTGTTTCGGCAGACGGACGTTTGAATGATGAAAAAATATCGAGAGAAAAAGCAGCGTCTGCCAGATTTCCAGGGCTCTGGGCGAAACGCCGATAATTAAAATTTGTCCGGCGCGGAAAATGACGGAAATCGCTATCTCGGCAAAGTGAAAACGAATCGCCGTCGAAGCCGTTAAATCCAAATCGGCGTGATGAATCCGGTGAAAACGCCATAAAAACGGAGCTTTGTGCGTCAGAACGTGCCAGAGATAAAGCGTGTAATCGAGCAAAACGACGGCTAAAAACGTTTCCGGAAACTTCGGCAGACGGAAGATTTTCAGCAAGCCGAAATTCTTTTTTTCGACCAGTTTCGTCAGACGCCCGGCGACGGGCTTTTCCAGAAAATTCATCGTCGCTCCGGCGAGCGAGGCGACGGCGAGATTGCGCGCCGCGTTCGCCAGCTTCGGCTCGACCGATTTTCTGAGCGGGCGGCGGTTTTCAAAGTAATACAAAACCGCGAAGGTTCCCGCCGCCAATGCGCCGCTAATCCATTTTCCCATAGCGAAATTTTAACAGATTTTCCGGCGCGGAAAAGTTTGTAACTTTTATCACAATCGCCGTTTGAATTACCCGGAAAGGATATGATATTCTTATTCCTTTGTTATCCTACCTTTTTTGTTGTCATAGAGTAGAGGAGTGTTTAAAACATGGCTATTAACGGAAACGGTCAACACGTCGGGCAAGTGGTGCAGATTATCGGTCCGGTCGTTGACGTCGAATTTTCAAACAATTATTTACCACCGATTTATCAGGCTTTGAGAATTACTTCGGAAGGCTTCGACGTGGAAGCGAAAGTCGACACGATTGCCGAAGTCCAGCAGCACCTGGGCGAAGGTCGCGTGCGCGCGGTTTCGATGCTGCCGACCGACGGAATGGTGCGCGGCATGAAAGCGATTGACACGGGCGGTCCGATTACCGTGCCCGTCGGCGACGCCACTCTGGGTCGCGTGATGAACGTTATCGGCGAGCCGGTCGACGAGCTCGGCGCGGTAGTTTCTACCGAGCGTTATTCGATTCACCGCCACGCGCCGACTTTCGACGAGCAGGCGACCGAATTGCAGATGTTTGAAACGGGCATCAAGGTTATCGACTTGATTCAGCCGTTTTTGCGCGGCGGAAAAATCGGTCTCTTCGGCGGCGCGGGCGTCGGCAAAACGGTTCTGATTCAAGAGCTGATCAACAACGTCGCGAAGGCGCACTCGGGTTACTCGGTGTTCGCCGGCGTCGGCGAGCGCACGCGCGAAGGGAACGACCTGCTGCGCGAGTTCGTCGAGTCGGAAGTTATCACCTACGGTAAAGGTTTCATG
>DATHBC010000227.1:0-4432 GCA_035296345.1 Pyrinomonadaceae bacterium
TTAATCCGCAGAGGCACGGGCGGCACTTATAAAATCGACGACGGCACGGGCGAAATCTGGGTCGTCACGCAGCGCGGCGTGCCGCAGAAAGGCGCGCGGCTGAAAGTGAAAGGCAAAATTCAAAACGGCGTGACTTTTAACGGCACGAATTACGGCTTGGTTTTATACGAAGACGACCGGGATTTCCAGAAAAAGTAAAAACCGGCGCGCAAATGACAAACGGCGAGCGGCGAGGTTAAAATCCTTGTCGTTCGCTTTTTCTTTATGAAAACTTTAATCGAATCTTTCGAACGGCAATTTCTTCTTCTCGACCGCCGCTCGCGCGAAATCGTCAATAAAACTCCGCACGAAAAATTATACTGGCAGCCGCGCGAGCGGGCGGGCGCGCTGTTTCCGGTAAATTCCTGCGGCGAATACATCCTGCGCTCGGCGGGCGCTGTCGAGCAGACTTTCGGCGGCATGACGGCGCGCCTCTGGGACGACCCGTTTGAATGGACTCTGCCGGAAGAGCTTTCGACCGGCGATTTGATTTTGAATTATTTAAACGAGGTCGAGGAAACGCGGAAAAGAGGTTTTTCGCTGTTCCGGTCGGACGAAGATTTGCGCCGCGAAATGCCCGCGCCGGAAAAACTGAAAACGATTTTCGCGCTGCTGCTGGAAACAATCGCGCGCGCCGAAAATTTTCAAGGTCGCGCCCTCGCCGTTTTTCGCGAGTTTTCCGAAGAGAAAATTCAAACGGGA
This sequence comes from Pyrinomonadaceae bacterium, assembly GCA_035296345.1. Lineage (GTDB taxonomy): Bacteria > Acidobacteriota > Blastocatellia > Pyrinomonadales > Pyrinomonadaceae > JALZHR01. The sequence continues at coordinate 742 of DATHBC010000227.1, forward strand.
TGGACGGCAGAGAACAGAGAACTGAGAACTGAGAAGTAAGAAACGTTCTCAGTTCTCAGTTCTCTGTTCTCAGTTTTCACTTTCTGGCAAATCGAACTTTTTTGTGCGAAAATTCGTTAGCCGTAAAGACTTTCTGAAATTGTCAATCCGGAGAAAATAAATGCATTGTCCCCGCTGCGGTCAACAACAAGTTTCCGAAGACACGCGCTTTTGCTCGCGCTGCGGTTTTCCGCTCGGTCTGGTTTCGGAAATTCTCGCTCACGGCGGCGTTTTGCCGCAGTTAGCCGATTTGCACAGGAAAAAGAAAAAATTCTGGACTCGCAAAAACGGTTTTAAAATCGGTCTGGTCTGGTTTCTGGTGGTGACTTTTCTGCTGACGCCGCTGGCGGCGATTGCCGACCTCGACGAAGGCGTGGCGGTGCTCGGCGTTCTCGGTTTTATGGGCGGCTTGCTGATGATGCTTCTGTCGCGGCTGTTTCTGGAAGACGAGCCGAAATTTTCTCAATTTGAAACGCCGTACCAAGCCGCCGCGACAACCGGAGCGGCAGTGTCTAACTATTTAAGCGGAAACGCGTCGCATCAAAACGCCGCTCTGCCGCCGCAGCAAAGCCAGCCCGCGCATCAGGATTTCGTTCCGGCTCCGGGTTCCTGGAAAGCGCCGAACACGGGCGAGCTGGTGCCGCACAGCGTGACGGACGAGACGACGAAACTGCTTCGGAAGAGAGACGAGTAAGCAAGTAAAAGGAGAAAAAAATGTTTTGTCCAGCCTGCGGTCAGCGGCAACTCAGCGAAGACACGCGCTTTTGTTCCAAATGCGGTTTTTTATTAACCGGCGTGACGGAATTAATAATCAACGGCGGCGCTCTGCCGCAGGCTGTTCAGCAGCAGCGGCAGTCGAAGCCGACAAAAGACTCGCCGCGCAAAAGAGGCATCAAGCAGGGCTTGTTTATTTTTCTCCTGTCGTTTCTGGTCGTTCCGCTGATTGCGATATTTACGATAGCGATAGAAGCCAGAGAACCTTTTATGGTCGCCGTCGCCGCCATTTTGCTGACGGTCGGCGGGTTGCTTCGAATGGCTTACGCTTTGATGTTTGAATCGACCGAGCCTTACGGCGGCGGCGCGATGACTCCGGAAGAAAATGCTTTAAACGCGGCGCAGAATTTTCTCGGCAAAAACAAATCAGCCGCCGCGCTTCCGCCGCAGCAATCGATTCCGACCTCGGCTTACGTCCCGCCGGCAGCCGGCAACTGGCGCGACACCAACGATTTAAGCGCAACGCCGGGCGTCACCGAAAACACGACGAAATTTCTGGACGGAAAACGTTAAAAATGCAAAACGCAAAATGCAAAGTGCAAAATGAAAGAACGGATTTAACTTTGAATCTTAAATCCTAATATTTTGCATTTTGCATTTTGCGTTTTGCATTTTTAACGTTTTCCGTTTACAGCGCAGGCTGCGCCGCTGCGCCTTTCGTGCCTTGAAAATCGTATGTGATATACAGATTCAAAGCGTTGTCTTTAACGTCCGAGCGAACGTCTTTGACGCGCGCGCTTAAAGTTCCGTCGGTCGCCGCAATCGGCAGATTCAGAGCGATTTGCTGACCGCGCAAAATCACAATCGGGTTGACGCGCTGGTTTAAAACGTTCTGCACGAGCGGCGTGACGAAACCGCTGACGAACGCATTGACGCCGTCCAGGTTAACCGTCTCGACGTTGATTTGTCCGAAAACGGTCTGCTGCGACTCGTCGAAACGCAAAGCCATATTCGCTTTCGCCCAGCCGGAAAATTCGATGCACTGACCTAAAACGCTGGTGCTGCCGCTAAAGGCGAGCGGAGCCAGAATTTGATTGTTTTCCAGCCGGACTTCGGTTTTTACGCCGCTGCCTTCGGGCTTGAGCGTGATTTTGCCTTCGCACCCGCCCGTTTGAAAAGCGATTTTCTCGGGCAGCAAGTTTTCCGTCGCGCCGGAATTTTCCGCCAGGCTCAGCGGAAAAGCCGGAGCGTTCATATCGCGGAAAATCGTGCCGAGAACCGTGTCGAAAAATTGCTGGTTCAGGACGACGCTCGCCGTTCCCGCCGCGACGCCGTTCGGGTCGGGAGCCTGAATCGGTCTGCCCGGCGGCGGCGCGGCGGCGCGCGGCACGCCGACGTAAAAATAAAAAATTCCCGCTCCGCCGATTATCAAACCCAACAACGCGCCAAGCAGAAAAGTTATGGTTTTGCTCATATAAATTCTCCCGGAAAAACGTGTATAAATGCAAAACGCAAAATGCAAAACGCAAAATGAAAGAAGAAATTTAATCCCGAATCTTGAATCTTAAATCCTGATATTTTGCATTTAGCGTTTTGCGTTTTGCATTTAATCCCTACTGTGTCGGCGCGGGCGACGGCGACTGAGCCTGATTTGCCGGCGGCGTCTGCTGTGAAGCGTTCGAACGCATCAGCTGCCCGGCAATCGCCATCGCCGCGCTGAACACCATATTGACCTGCTGGCGAACTTCTTCCGGCGCGACTTTTTTAAAGTCGGTCGGCTCGGCGAAAAGGCTCGCGTCGACGGTCGTCGTAATGTTGCTCATTTCCGTGCCGATGCGGACGCCGCTGACGCCCTGCACGTTTCCGCCCTGCGATTGCGAGACGGTTTCCGAGCGCAGCGGCAAACTCGTTTCCTTATCGACGTAGACGAACGATTCGGTGTTGACCTGTCCGGCTTGCGTTCCGGTGTTGGCGGTCGCGCCGTAGCGATATTTGACGACGGTGCGCCCGGCGAGCTGTTCTTCGCCGACGCGCTCGACGCCGCGAATGTTTTTGACCTGATTGACGATTTCGCCCGGCATCAGCAGACGCCGCACTTCAAAACCGAGGGCTTCTTTCGTCAATTCCGCGTATTGCTTGCGGTTCGGCGAAATGACGAATTGTTTCTCGCCTTTATCCAGATAAATCAGCTTTTCGCCGTTCGGCAGGGAAAATTCCATCCGGCGGTCTGCGCCGTTGCGCGCGACGTTTGCCTGTATGCTCGGCATGCTCATTTTCTGGTCGCCCATCGTCTCTAATTTCAGCGTCACGGTCGCCGTATAAACGTCAGGCTCTGTGGTTTCAATCGTCGCGCCGGTGCTGCTGCCGGTCGCGTTCGTGTTCGCGTTCGTCGAAATCGCGTTTGAATTGATATTAATGTTCAGATTGGCATTGCCGGAAATCGTCGTATTGGAATTGCCGGTGTTCGCCGCCGGAGCGCCGCAGCCCAGTGTCAGAGCCGCCGCCAGCGACAAAAACAGAAAAGACAAATTTTTCATAAACCCTCCCGTTTGCTGTTTATTTATTTAGAATAGCGTTTTTATCGACCTTTCAGCAAGAAGTTTATCCAGAGTACTGAGTACTGAGTGCTGAGTACTGAGTAAAAAAATAAAAACTCAGTACTCAGCACTCAGTACTCAGTACTTCATTAATACCCGACCGCTTCGCCGTCGCTGCGCGAGTCGATTGCGCCGAGGCGGACATTGGTCTTTTCTTCAATCGCGATGGCGGTTATCGAAGCGATATTGGCGGGTTTTTCGGCGAATTTGTGCCCGTAAGTTTCCAGCACTTTTATCGTGTCCGAACTCATTCCGATTGGCTCGTAGAGCATCTCGTCGGGCAGCCATTGATGATGAACGCGCGGCGCGTCAATCGCCTGCTGGATGTTCATATCATGGTC
>DATHBC010000228.1:0-7097 GCA_035296345.1 Pyrinomonadaceae bacterium
CAGAAAATACGGCACAACCGCGATTACCGCCAGAGTCAGCGCCAGAAAGATTCCGTCCAGGCTGAAAGTCATGAACGTTTGTCCGAATTCGATGGCTAAAAAGAACAGAACGAACGTCGTGTCGATGGCAAAGCCTTTTTCTCCTGCGCCGGTCGATTCGGCTCGCGCGTCTCCGATTTGCGAAAGTGTTTTCATTTTTCCTCTCTTAAGGAGTTGGTAAACTTCACAACCCGAATCCTATACGAAATTATTTGCCCTGCGGTTTGCTAAATTGTGCATACGCGACGCGGAAAAGTTCCGACAGGGCTTTTGCCGTTTCGGGCGAAAGATTTTTGTCGGCGCGAAGATGCGCTTCGACGATTTCCGGCGTGGCTTCGTGCGGATAATACACGACCGCTTCGACCGCTTCGTGTTCGCCGCTTTTCTTCATCACGCGGTCGACCGGCATATCCAGCCAGCTCGTCAGACGCGCGATATTGTCGGCATCCGGCTTGCCCGTTCCGTTTTCGATGCGCGAAAGCGTCGAAGCCGAAACCTGCGTGACGTCGGCGACGTCGCGCAGACTGAGTCCTAATTCTTCGCGGCGGCGTTTAATGGCGCGCCCCAATTCGACCGTATTGATTAAGCTATCGTTTTTGAAAGCCATATTTTTTTTCTCCACTTACCTGCTTTTTCACAGTGCGTTTCCAGTTGCACCTGTCACTTCACGTTGCAAAGATAACACAAAAAAATTTTAGATGCAACACCTTGTTTCACGCTTGCAACAGAAAAAATTCTTTGGTACAATGTTTCATAGATGAAACGCTCATTGATTCACACAGGGGACAAACGATTGAAACTTAATGGTTTGTTATAAAAGGAGAAAGAAATGGCAGTAATTGCAACCGCAGAAAAAAATTCGATCGACAGGCGCGAAAAAAGAGCGCAAAGTATCGCCGCGATGGGTTTAGTCAACCGCGAAGGCGACCGGTTTCGCGTTTCCACGCCTTCACTGCGCGGAAAACAGACTTCTTATGAAGTCTGGCGCGATACGACCGGAAAAATTCGCTGCAACTGTCTTGAATTTGAAGAATCTGTAATTGGCGACGCCGCCTTTCGCTGCGAGCACATCCTCGCCGTGAAATATTCGTTGGTCGCCAAAAATTCCGAACAAGTCACGAAACAACCTGCCGCCGAAACCGCAGCAGCAGCAGCAGTAAAGGTCGAAAAAGCCGAAGAGGTCGAAGAACCTGTTGCTGCCGCCGCTGCCGCTCCGGTCGAAGCGGAAGTTGTTTCACAAACCGCAACTGAGCCGGGCGTGTCCGCGCCTGACGAACAGAAGTCGGATGAAGCTCTTGCTAATGCTTCGGCAAACGGACAAGCCGAAACGAAAAAAGCCGAGCCGAATCCGCTTGCGAACACGAAAGGAAAAAAAGAAATGAAACAGGAAAAAGCAGTCAAAGATATTCCGTTTGTGACGGCTGAAGAAGCCGGCGAAACGGAAAACAGCAACAACGTCGTTTCGGGCAATTTCCCGAGCACGCTTCGCCAGCTTCGCCAGCACGTCGACCCGCAATTGGTCAAACAGCGCGAAGGATGGCGCGACCGCAACGGCAATACGCATTACGTGGATTACGTCGAGTGGCACACGGTCGCCGACATTCTGGACAACAGCGCGCCGAACTGGAATCACACGGTCAAAGATATTCGTCAAATCGGCGATATTTTCACCGTCACGGTGGCGATTACGATTGACGGCATCACGCGCGAAGGCATCGGCACGGGAACGGCTGATTCCGAACTGGGAATCAAAAAAGCCGAGCACGACGCGCTGAAACGCGCGGCAGTAAAATTCGGCATCGCCCGCGACCTTTACAAAAAGGAATCCGACGTTATCGAACGCGACGGAGCGGTTCCGGCGCAAGCTCAAACGGACGGCGGGTTTCCGTCGAATCCGGTCGCCAAATCGCTCGGCGATTTAGTGACGGCGAAACAGCTCGGAATGATTCGCGCTCTCGCGCGCGAAGCCGGAGTCGATGTCGAAGAAGAATGTCAGACGGTTTTAAATTGCAAAACCGACGAGCTTTCCAAGAAAGCGGCTTCTTCGTTCATCTCGCATTTGCAGGATTTGCAGCGTTCACACGACGTGCAAATCAACCAGCCGCTTCGTAAAGTCGGCTAAATTCAAAATCGGGATTCGGTTTAATAAAAAACCGAATCCCAAACAGTTGGTTGGGTTGCGGTAGACCGTCCAGCTTTCTCCATGAAGCCAGCTTAACCTCACGCCGCAGCCCGACCATCCTCATCCTTTTCTCTTCTCACGCGAGTTTTAGTTTTAGTTGATTATTCCGAAATAAGCGGTTTCGGAATAATCAGCCAGGCAATCGTTTTGTTTTTTAAACTAACGGTCAAAAGCCGGTTTGAACTTATAAATAAAAAATAAGGAGAGAGAGAATTTATGTCAGAACAAGCAACAGCAACAATGGAACAAATGGCGATGCCGAAACACGGCGAAGTTTGCTGGACGGAAATCGCGACCAATAATCTGGAAGCCAGCAAGGGTTTTTATGCCGAGCTTTTCGGCTGGAATTTTAAAAAGCATCAAACCGTCGAGGGCTCCGACGATATGGAATATTACGAATTTTCCAGAGAAGGCGAGGACTGCGGCTCGGGCGGAATGTATCGGATGGGCAAGGAATTCGGCGACGCGCCGCCGCACTGGATGAGCTACGTCGCGGTGGATAACGTGGATGAAGCCGCCGCAAAAGTCTGGGAACTCGGCGGAAAAGTCTGCGTGCCGCCGACCGATATTCCAAACGTCGGGCGCTTCTGCGTCGTCAACGACCCGACGGGCGCGACCTTTTCGATGATTACTTTAAAAATGCCGGACGGCGTTAGCTAAATTAAATTTTCATCACGGATTTGCACGGATAAACACGAGATTCAAACGGGACGGGCAGGATAGACGGGATAATTTAAAACTTTGAAAATTGAGTTTTATTTTTTATCCTGTCTATCCTGCCCGTCCCGTTAAAATTCCTTCCTGCTCGCCGTGTTCTCCACAGCTAAATTTCTTTATTCGCTTTTCGTGCCGGTAAAGGAAACGGGCGTCGGAATCATCGGCGCGGTGATTGAGCCTTCCATCCGGCTCTCTTCGATTACGCCGTCGATACTGAGTTCGAGCGATTGCCCCTGCACTTCGATTTGCGCCGCGGCGGAAATTTTGCTGCCGCTCACTTTTCCGCCGGCGATTTCGCCGCTGCCGAACATAGACTGTATCGAGCCGGAAACTTTTCCGTCCGTTTGCGCCAGCGTTAAAGTGACGGGAATCTGCTGTCCCATCGCTTCCAGAACCAGGTTCCAGTCGCCGCTCACGTCGACGGTCGGTTCCGCCGCGGCTTTTCCGTAATTTGAAATGTCCTGCATATTGTTGTTGGTGTCGAAAATCTCTATGTTTCCCGCGTAAGATTCGGCTTGCGGCAAAACTTCCTCGGCGTCGCCGACAATGACAATCGCGATTTTATCGGGCGTAATATATTGATTCGCCACGCGCTGAACATCTGCAATCGAAACCGCGTTGACGTTGTCGCGGTAGGTTTGCAGATAATCGGCGGGCAAATCGTAGAGCTGCTGCTGGACGATTAAATTCGTCAAGCCTTCCTGCGTCTCGGCGCGAATCGGGAAGACGCCCGCCAGAAAATTTTTCGCGTCCCGCAATTCTTCTTCCGAAACCGCTTCGTCGCGAATCCGGTTCAGCTCATAGAAAAATTCCTTGAGCGAATCGCCCGTGACCGGCGTGCGGACTTCGGCGGTCGCTTCGAACGCGCCCGCCAGACGCCGCGCGTCGAGGCTCGAATATGCGCCGTAAGTGTAGCCTTTTTCCTCGCGCAGATTCATAAAAAGACGCGACGAAGCGCCCGCGCCGAGGATTTGATTCATCACCGAAAACGGGAAATAATCCGGGTGATTGCGTTTTATCGCGTGGTTCGAAAGCACGATGTTCGACTGCGCCGAGCCTTTGCGGTCGACAATCGTCAAAGTCATTTCCTTTCTCATAGGCAGCGCAGCAAACTCCTGCGTCTCGACGCTTCCCTGCCGCCACGCGCCGAAAAGCGTTTCCAGCTCGTTAATCAAATGCTCTTTATCGACGTCGCCGACGACGATCATCGTCGCGTTGTTGGGAACAAAAGTGCTTCGATGATGCTCGACCACACGCTCGCGCGTGAGTTTTTCGATATTCGCCTCGCTCGGCGCGACGATTGAATACGGGTGCGCGCCATAGAGAATCCGCGACATCTGTTCGTCGGCGAGAAAGCCGGGCTGCGAACGCTGGAATTTCAGGTTTTCAATCGTGTTCTGCTTGTAAAGCGCGATTTCGTTTTCGGGAAACGTCGGCGCGAGAACCATCTCCGCCATCAATTTTAGAATATCGGCGCGATAAATCGTCAGCGCCGACGCCGAAACAATCGTGTTGTCGGCGGAGCTGGACGCCGAAAGCGACGCGCCCAGGCGTTCGACCGCTTCGGCAATCTCCCGGCTCGAACGCGACTGCGTTCCCTGGCTGAGCAGGTGCGTCGTCGCCGAGGTCAAGCCGACCAAATCGTGCGGGTCGTTTATTTCGCCGCTGCGGAAGGCGAGGCGAAAGCTGACGAGCGGCAGACGTTTCTGCTCGAAGACAACCACTCTCAGATTGTTCGACAGAGTCGTTTCAAACGGCGCGTCAATCGAAAACGGGCGCGGGCTGAGAGCTGCAGGCGCGTTTTTGCGAAAATCTTCATTCATAAATTTTATTAAAGTACTGAGTACCGGGTACTGAGTACTGAGTTAAAATTAAAAACTCAGTACTCAGTACTCAGCACTTTTCACTCTCTCTAGTTGCTGCTCGCCGGAACGATGTCGAGCTGCGCGCGGTTGTCCGTGTTCAGGTATTGGGCGACGGCGTTTTTGATTTCTTCAGCCGAGACTTTAAGCAGTTCTTCGACTTCGCGGTTAATCAGCGCCGGGTCGCCGTCATAGAGCGCGTATTCGGCGAGTCGCTGCGCCCTAGCCAGCGACGACTGCCGCGAGCGCACCTCGTCGTTAATCAACTGGTTGCGCAGTTTCTGCATCTCGTCTTCGCTGACGCCGGCGGTCGCAATTTGTTCGATTTCGGCGTAAATCTGCGAACGAATCTGGTTGATGTCTTTGCCCGGTTTCGGAATCGCGCCGATAATGACGCCGGAAGGTCCGCGTCTTTCATCCGTAAAACCGAAAATCTGAATCACCGACTCGTCGCCCTTGACGAGCTTTTGATACAGACGCGAGCTTTCGCCGTCATACAAAAGTTTTCCGGCGAGATAAAGCGCGTAAAACTCCGGCGTGCGGCGCGCGGGAATTTTCCAGCCGTCGATAAACGCCGGAAACGGCGCGAGCTTGTCGACATAGGTTTGCGTCGTCTGCGCGATTTCCGGCGGCTCGGAAACATCGAGCGTCGCGGGTTTCGGCTGGTTCGGAATCGTCGCGAAATACTTTTCGATCAGGGATTTCGCTTCCGCCGTGTCGAACGAGCCGGACAAAACCAGCACGGCGTTGTTCGGCGCGTAATAAACGCGGAAAAATTCCTGCACGTCTTCGACCGTCGCCGCGTCCAAATCCTCCATCGAGCCGATGGTCGAATGCGAGTTGGCGAAATTTTTATAAACCATCGAGGTCAGCAAATCGAAAACCTGCCCGTACGGTTGATTGTCGTAGCGCAGGCGTTTTTCTTCCTTAACGGCTTCGCGCTGGTTGTCGAGATTTTCCTGCGTGACCGCCAGCGTGCGCATCCGGTCTGATTCCAGCCACAGGGCGAGCGGCAGCTGGCTCGCGGGCAGCGTCTCGTAATAATTCGTGCGCTCGCTCGAAGTCGTGCCGTTCATCGTCCCGCCCGCCTTCATCACGAACTGGAAATGCCCGGCTTTCGGCACGTTTTCCGAGCCTTGAAACATCATATGCTCGAACAGGTGCGCGAAACCCGTGCGCCCTTCGCGCTCGTTGCGCGAGCCGACGTCGTAATAAACCGCGCACGAGACGACCGGCACGGATTCGTCCCGGTTCAAAACCACGCGCAGCCCGTTGTCGAGCGTGTATTCCTCGATTTCCAAACTCGGAAGCTGAAAACTTTCTAACATAATCGTTAAATCCTGCCGCTAAAAAAGCTTTAAATTATGAAAACATTTTACGCGCCGATTTGCAAAACGGTTTCGCCGCCGACTAAACAACAAAATGCCCCGGCAAGCCTGTTTTTCCCGGAGCGTTTTCATTTTTTAAAAGCGGGTAAAAATCACGGCTGAATTTCCGCCCGCGCTGTTTTTAAAACTTGATTTATTATAGTTCGGGAGTTTTTTTATTTGTGCCGGTAGGTGATTCTGCCTTTGGTTAAATCATAAGGCGACATTTCGACGTCGACGCGGTCGCCGATCAAAATTCGAATCCGGTTTTTCCGCATCTTGCCCGAAATCGTCGCCAGAACGATATGCTCGCTGCCGTTGATTTTCACTTTAAAAAAAGCGTTCGGCTGTTTGTCTACAATAAATCCCGCCGCCTCGATTAATTCTTCTTTCATTTAAATTGTTTCCCCTTCATTGCCGCCTGATTCGGCGCGAGCAAAACCGACAATAGATATTGCTCGGAAAAAATATCGCCTCGGGCTGAAATTTCATCCCGAGGCAAATTTTAAACTCGCTTATTAACTAAGCGTGCGGTTTTTTTACCAGCGCGAACCGCCGCCGCCGTAACCGCCGCCGCCGCCGCGATTGCCGCCGCCGCCGCCGCGATTGCCGCCGCCGCCGTAGCCGCCGCGTCCGCCGCCGCCGCCGCCGCGATTGCCGCCGCGTCCGCCGCCTTCTTCACGCGGTTTGGCTTCGTTGACCGTCAAGGAGCGACCGTCCATATCTTTGCCGTTCAGAGCGGTGATAGCGGCTTGCGCTTCTTCATTGCTCGACATTTCGACAAACGCAAAGCCGCGCGAGCGACCCGTTTCGCGGTCTTCGATGATGTTGGCTGACTGGACGGTTCCGAACTCGCCGAACATATCTTCTAAATCCTGTGTTGATGTGTTGAAGGAAAGATTTCCCACGTAAATTTTCGTTGACATAATT
>DATHBC010000229.1:0-9374 GCA_035296345.1 Pyrinomonadaceae bacterium
CTGGAAAAAAAAGGCGACATCGAAACGACTTTCGACGTTATCAGTTGGAGACTGGTGGCGAAAACGCAGGACGATTCCGCCGCCGAAGAAGAAGCTAAAACCAGCAGCAACACGACCGTGCGGCGCAGAACGCGCAACGAGGAAATCGAAGCCGCCAAGCAGGAAGAAAAACCCGAAGAGCTGGAAGACAGATACGACATCTGGTATAAAGTTCGCCTCGACCCGTCCGTTTCGCCCGCGCCCGCCGGCTGGCTTTACGGCAGGCAGGTTCAGCTTCAGGTGCCGAACGATATTCTCTATTACCAAATCGGGCAGAAAAAATTCGTTACGTGGCAAAGGCTGGACACGGTCGACCCGCTCGACAAAGCCTCGAAAGACAAGGATTCGACCAAAGTCGCCAAACCGGGCAGTTGGGTGATTCTCTCGCGCAGCAATTTCGTCAAATCCAAAGACGGCAACGAGCCGGATTTTGACGGGATTCTGGTCATGTATTACGACAAATACGGCGAAGAACACCTGACGGTTTACCGCAGCGGAGAGGTTTGGGGCAAGCTGCCTCTGAGGGTTGACGGCACGGGCGACAATAAATCTTTCGTCGTCAACCTGCGCAACGCTAACGGCGAATTCGAGGAAAAACGCTTTGCCATTTTCAAAAACGCCAGAGGACATTTGCAGGTGACGCCGCCGCCGGACATTCCGAAACCGTAGAGATAATGAGGTGAGAAGTGAGAACTAAGAACTGAGAATTTTTCTTGATTAAAAGCTCTCGGTTTTCACTTCTCACTTCTCAGTTTTTATGAACGAACCCGAAGAACTCGACCCGTATAATCCGTTTCCCGAGCCTGTCGAACTGGAGATTACCGATTCCATTGATTTACATTCCTTCGCGCCGCGCGACGTGAAAGCGGTCGTCGAAGCTTATCTGGAAGAAGCGCACAAAAAAGGCTTTCACCTGGTGCGGATAATTCACGGCAAAGGCGTCGGCGTGCAGAGAGAAATCGTGCGGAAAGTTTTAGAGAAATCCGATTTCGTCAAAACCTTCAAAACGGCTGACGAATTTTCCGGCAGCTGGGGCGCGACAATTGTGAAATTTCACGATTGAAATTAAGAATTACAAATTAAGAACTGGATTTAACTTACTCAAGTGCTGAATCGATTCAATCATCCTGTTTTTCAAATTATGGTCGAAACGGTTTGTCTCAATTACTCAATTTGGCTCGAAATTTAGCAATGGTTTCTCGCCACTTATCTGCATTTTGCTTTAAATCATTTTTGTTTATTGATATGACGTTTCCCCGTGTAGTCGTCCATTTCAATCCATAAAATTCTTCGATACTAGCAACATGTTTCTTTTTAAAAAACTTTTTTTTGTAAACACCATTATTGATAACCGTATAGACCCCGCGCGAATCCATCCAGATTATATAAAGAATAAGATGTGCGGCTCGCGCCTTATTCTCATCTTCCAAAGCGGCAAGTAAAGCATCGGTGGCTGGTTTTCCGATTTTTATTAGTTGAAGTGCATTATCATCATTCGGGTGAATGTGAACCATAAAATTGTATTCTAATCTAGTTGATTTCCAGGAAAGCTGAGAAACCAGCTCGTCAATCTTTTGTTGCTCGGAATCTATTTTGATTTGACTACTCGCAAGATTGGAGAATAAAAGTATCAGAAATAAAATCATTAATTGTTGCTTTATCATAAAATTTCGATTCTTTAATCCATTGCCCTAAATAGTGTCAAAAAGGGTCGTTTTCGAGACAAATATTCTGATGCATTTTCGGCAGGAGAATTATAAGCTTATCATCGAGAGACTTCCACCGGGAAGCAAAATAAAAATATCCGTTCGGAAAATCTCCGAAATATGCTGTTGACTCGGGTTCGGCAGGATATGGATTGACTTCCGGTTTCCAGAAATCAAATGACAGTCTATAATTAGCTGGCTGCTAAAACACGGGCACAACTAAAGATGAAATCAGAAGAAACAATCATCGAACTGTTCGGCAAAATGCCTTACAAACCGCTGGTCGAAGAAATTAAAGACTATGCTATCTTTCATCTGAACATCGAAGGGCAGATTCTAAGCTGGAATCAAGGCGCTGAAAGGATTTTCGGATACAGTAAGAATGAAGTCATCGAACGGGATTTTACGGTTCTTTTTACCCCGGAAGACAGAGCGCAAAGCATCCCCGAACTGGAACTGAAAAAGGCTGAGGAGACAGGTCGGGCGGAAGACACTCGCTGGCATTTGCGAAAGGACGACTCCCGCTTCTTTGCTCAAGGCGTGACGACTGCTTTGCGAAACGAAGGCGGGAAGCTTATCGGATTTGCAAAGATAGCCCGCGACGGCACGGCGCAGAGAGAAATGGAAGAAGCCTTGCTGGAAAGCGAGGAAAAATACCGCATTGTCGCCGAGACGGCAACCGATGCAATTATCAGCATTAACGAGCAAAGCACGATTCTTTTCGTCAACCGCGCCGCAACGAGAATTTTCGGTTACGAAATAGAGCTGATGATTGGTCAACCGCTGACCATGCTGATGCCTGAATATCTTCGACATATTCACAGAGCGGGACAGGAACGCTATCTTAAAACCGGAAAAAAACATGTTAACTGGGAACATGTGGAAGTTCCGGCTTTACACCGTGACGGGCATGAATTTCCGCTCGAGCTCTCATTCGGAGAATTCAGCAAAAACAATAAGCACATATTCATCGGAATCGCCCGCGACATCACTGAGCGCAAACGGGCGGAAGAAATTATTCGGCAAACGAAGGCGCGTCTCGAATCGGTGCTCAAAGCCGGACTTGCCGGAACGTTCTTCTGGGATATTCCGAACGACCGTGTGCTGGCAGACGAAAATATGGCTCGGTATTTTTCGCTCTCGGAAAAAGCGGTGACCGAAGGCGTGACGCTCGAAGAAGTATTGCCCGCGATATACGAAGAAGACCGCGCGCGCGTTGCGGACGCTTTGACCGAGGCGATTGAACAAACGAGCGTTTATCAAATCGAGTATCGGGTTAACCATTCGGACGGCAAGGTGCGCTGGCTTTCAGCTCGCGGCTCAGTCGAGCGGGACAAGGCGGGAAATGCTCTTGAGCTTACCGGTTTTGCAGTTGATATAACCCGAATCAAGGAAGCCGAGGAGCAGCGCGAGCAGCTTTTACTCAGGGAGCAGGCGGCAAGACAGGAAGCCGAGCAGGCTAACCGTCTTAAGGACGAATTTTTAGCAACGCTTTCACACGAGCTGAGAACTCCGCTTAATGCAATTCTGGGTTGGTCGCAGATACTTCAAAACAACAATTTAGATGAAACCGCGGCTAACCGAGCCATGGCGACGATAGAACGGAATGCGCGGGCGCAGAGCCAGCTTATCGATGATATTCTTGACGTTTCTCGGATTATTACCGGAAAGCTCCGGCTCGACGTTCGCGCAGTTGATTTGTCAAACGTAATTTCAGCAGCGGTCGATGCCGCGCGCCCGGCGGCGGAAGCAAAAAACATTCGGCTCCAAATCCTGATTGACCCGCAGGGGACGCAGATTTCGGGAGACCCCGACCGCTTGCAACAGGTGGTTTGGAATTTGCTTTCCAATGCCGTTAAATTTACGCCTAAAGACGGGCGCGTACAGGTGCGGCTCGAACGGGTGAATTCAAACGTCGAAATCGTCGTCAGTGACACGGGTATCGGCGTCGAACCGGAATTCCTGCCCTTTGTGTTCGAAAGGTTTCGCCAGTCCGACGGCTCAATGACGCGGCGGCAAGGGGGATTGGGCTTGGGACTAGCCATTGTCCGACAAATTGTCGAGCTTCACGGCGGAACGGTTTCCGTTAAAAGCAAGGGAGAAGGACAGGGCTCAACATTTATCGTCAGTCTTCCTCTTGTGCCCGTCCGGTTGGAGCCGGAGGAAGATTCGCCTCGCGTTCATCCCGCGGCGCGAAACGGTTCAATAACGAGCTGCCCGCCTGAACTGTCCGGTCTTCGCGTGCTGCTGGTCGATGACGAAGCCGATTCGCTGGAATTATTAAAGTTTGTGGTCGAATCATGCGAAGCTCAGGTTTCGACGGCTAGTTCCGCAGCCGGGGCGCTTGAACTAATCAGGCGCGAAAAATTCGATGTCCTCATTAGTGACATCGGGATGCCGGATGAAGACGGGTATTCGTTAATCCGCAGCATTAGAGCGCTCTCAAACGAACAGGGCGGCAACATACCGGCAATAGCTTTGACGGCTTACGCGAGAGCCGAAGACCGCGTCCGGGCGCTTCTTTCCGGCTTTCAAATGCATATCGCCAAACCGGTTGAAGCACTGGAGCTTATCGCGGCGGTTGCCAATCTTGCCGGACGAATGAGAAATCCTCATCAAAATGAAAATGAAAACGAATAAGCCCCGATGATTTCGTCCATAAGTTCTATAGCCCGTCCGGGTGTGTAAAAACCAGTATTTTCGGACACATATTTTATGCTTCCCAAAAACAAAATTTTACCGGACTGGTGTTTGAAATTTTTTGGAATGTTCGGGTCATGTAAGATTGTCTCAAAAAGAATCGTTTTTGAGACAAATAATATCACTTTTGTTATTTCATAAACGGGCTTTTTACAATGCCTTTTATTCTAATCAGCAGGAAGAGTTATTTTTATATCGAAGTTGACTACTGCTTTTCTACCAGAAGCGTCAATAACCCGTCGTTGCGCAGGACTCAACAAATCATAATACTCGCCGTTCGTTACTTTCGGACCCCTCGCTATTAATCGGTATTTACCTTTGGAGACGGTTATTAAATATTTGCCTTCAGAATCGGATTTGACAGATATAAAACACCTTTTGCAATCGACGCGTTGAAAGAGGATTTGAAAATTTCTTCCCGGAGTTCTTTCCAAAGCAGGATGGTTGAGAATTTCTATTTGCCCCTGAATGGTGCGTAAATCGTTATACAGTTTGTCGTCCCGGACATTTTTTGATTGTCCAGACGCAGCCGACACAAAATTAATCAATAAAAAAAGACCTATTAAAATCAACTTCATAACTTGCTTTGTAATTCCTGATTGATTTTACCTGTCCTCAATCACGTCCGCCCAGACTTCTTCTTCGTCTTCGTCGGGCGATTCTTCGTACATGGCGTCAATCAGCTCGGCTTGTTCGGCAAGCTGGTGCTCGACTTCCTTGAGGCGCGCGGTCAGGTATTTGCAGTGATGTTCCAGGTCCTGAATGCGAATTTTGCGCTCGCGGTCGATTCTCTCCAGATACATCAGATAAAAAAATTGCAGACCGGCGACGCACAAAAGCGACAGCGAAAGACCGATTAAGATATACATCGTTATTATCATAAGCGGAAACTGTGAATGACGAATCTCGCGAAATGCGGCGCGCCGTGTGCGCCCGTTCGGTTATTCATCGTTCTCTAATCATCGTTTAAAGTGATTATACTCTTGACCTGCGGCAAAGGAAAAGCCAAAATTTTCATATCAAACGAAAAGGAGAGAAAAATGTACGAAGACATCAGCGACCCGTCCGCGCCGCTGCCGAAACTCGACCGGCGCGAATTTCTGGTCAGTTCGATTTTCGCCGCCGGAGTTTTTGCCGCAGCCGTCCAGCCGATTCAGGCGCAGACTAAAATCACGACCGACAGCAAAGGTTTAATCGCCGGCGAAGTAAAAATCCCGGTTGCCGGCGGAATGATGCCCGCCTATCGCGCGATGCCCGATAGAAAAGGCAAAAGGTTTCCGGTCGTGCTGGTCATACACGAGATTTTCGGCGTTCACGAATGGATTCAGGACGTCTCGCGCCGCTTCGCCAAATTAGGATTTATGGCAATCGCGCCCGCGCTTTACGCGCGTCAGGGCGACGTTTCCACAATCAGCACGGCGCAGGAGCTCAACCGCGCCATCTTTTCGAAAATTCCCGATACGCAGTCGATGGCTGATTTGGATGCGACCGTCGGTTGGGCAAAGGATAACAGCGGAAACACCAAAAAACTTTCGATTACCGGCTTTTGCTGGGGCGGGCGCATCACCTGGCTTTATGCCGCGCATAACAAAAACGTCGATGCCGGCGCGGCTTGGTACGGCAGAGTCGTCCCGACGCCGAACTCGCCGAAAAACGAGGCGCAGCCGACCACGCCGATTGATTACGCCAGGGATTTAAAAGTCCCGGTGCTCGGGCTTTACGGCGGTTTGGACAAAGGCATTCCGCTCGACGGCGTGCAGCGAATGCAGGACGCGCTGAAACAGGGAAAATCGAAATCCGAAATTATTGTTTATCCAAACGCCGACCACGGTTTTCTGGCGGATTATCGTCCGAGTTACAACAGAGAGGCGGCGGAAGACGCCTGGGCGAAGATGCTCGATTGGTTTAAGAAAAACGGCGCGGCTTAAGAAAGGCGAAAGTCTGAGGGCGAAGGGCGAAAGTTTGAAATTTTTCGATTATTGATAGTTTCTAAGTCAGAACGAAAAACTTTGCGCTTTTGCCTTGAGCGATTAATTGAATGACAAACCGAAATTTACAACTTATCTACACGCTTTTGTGCGACGATGTGCGCCTTGAAATGGGCAACAAAATCTCTCTGATGGGCGTTTTTCAAAACATAATGGTCGAAAAACTGCCTGTTTCGCTGATAAAGTTTGCGGTCGTCAATCACTGGCGCGGCGACGGAAATCATTCGGCGGAGGTCAGGATTCTCTCGCCCGATAAATTAAATCTGGTCGTCACGTCGCAGCCGACCGAGATTGAGCTGGCTCCGGGCGGATTCACCGATAACGTCAGCTTTTTCGTCAACGTCGTCTTTCCGAATGCCGGAACTTATTGGGTGCAGACCCTTGCAAACTCGGTTCTGCTCGAAGAATTTCCGCTGATTGTGACCGACGCCAGAGCCGTTTCCGGCGTGCAGACGGCTGAAGAAATTTCGGAGACGGTTAATTAGAAAAGAATCAGCCGCGAAAAAACACGAAAGAACACGAAAAAGATTTAGCCGCGAAAAAACACGAATAACACGAATAAAAGAAATAAATAAATTCGTGCATTCGTGTTATTCGCGGCTAATTTCTTTCTTCTTATTTCGTGTTTTTTCGTGGCTATTTGCCTTTCGTTCGCGGCTAATTTGCTTTCGATAAATCCAGAGTTATCGCCAGACGGTAAACAGCCGCGTTGTCGACGGTGACTTCTTTGCTCGCCGAAACGCCTTTGGCGGAAGCCGTGATGCGGAATTTCGCCGCGCCTTCGGGGAAACGAAAAGTAAATTCGCCCGCCCGGCTGGTGTATTCCGAGCCGACTTTTTTCGCCGCGCCGCCCTCGTTGATTCTTTCAATTTCGACTTTTACGCCGTAGAGACTGACGCCGTCCTGATTAAAAACACTGCCTCTGACAATGACCTGCGTGCCCTGGTCAATCGTTAAAATCAAGCGGTCGGGCAGCTCGGAGATTTTGTTTTTTTTGACCTCGACGTTGTAGAGCGTGCCCGCGCCGTAGCCGGTTTTGGTGAAAACGAAATTATACGAACCGCTTTCCAAGCCGTCCAAAACAAATTCCCCTTTCGAGTCGGTCGAGACGGTCTTGACGTCCTGTCCTTTTTGTCTCGCCGTCACGGTCGCCTCACCGATGCCCGCGCCGCGCGCCGTTCGAACTTTTCCCTTCACGCCGCCCGTGCTCTGCCCGAAAGCGACCGCCGAGACGAAAACCAGCAGTGAAGCGAGAAAAGCGATTTGTTTCAAAAACTTTATATTCATACACTTAATAAAATCAGCCGCCAATTACACGAATAACACGAATTAGAAAAATAATTTTATTCGTGTTATTCGTGTAATTCGCGGCTAAAAATTTTTATGCGTTGGCGGTTTCGGATTTCTGCGATTCGCGAAATTCTTCCGCTACGTCATTGATGATGTCATCGAGCGTTCGGGTTGGCTGATAACCGATTAAACGTTTGGCTTTATCGAGGCTCGGAACGCGGCGCTGCATATCTTCAAAGCCTTCGCCGTAAACCTCGTCGTAAGGAATATATTGAATCTCGCTCGCGCTTCCGGTAATCCGGATGGCTTTTTCGGCGAGGTCTTTTATGGAAATTTCCTCGTTGTTTCCCAGATTCATCACCTGACCGAAACACGCCGGCGTTTCGATGGCTTTCGTCAAGCCTTCGACCACGTCCAGAACGTGACCGAAACAGCGCGACTGCGTGCCGTCGCCGTGCACGGTAATCGCCTCGCCTTTTATCGCCGAC
The DNA here is from genome assembly GCA_035296345.1 of Pyrinomonadaceae bacterium. GTDB lineage: Bacteria > Acidobacteriota > Blastocatellia > Pyrinomonadales > Pyrinomonadaceae > JALZHR01. The sequence goes on from DATHBC010000229.1 coordinate 8,212, forward strand.
TGGACAAAGCGCGGCACGACCATTCCGTATTGCCCGGTCTGACGCGGTCCGACCGTATTGAAAAGGCGGATGACCGAAACCGGCAGGCGCGATTCCTTCCAGTGCGCGAGCGCGAGAAATTCGTCGAGTTCTTTGGCGCAGGCGTAAGCCCAGCGATGTTTCGAGGTCGAGCCTTTCAGAATATCGTCTTCTTCGCGGAAGGGAACGCTCGTGCCTTTGCCGTAAACTTCCGAGGTCGAAGGAATCAGAACGCGCGTGCGATAACGCGCGCAGAAGCCGAGAACGACGTCCGTGCCGTGAAAAATCGTTTCGATGGTTTTGACGGGCTGTTCCATAATAAGACGCACGCCGACGGCGCTCGCCATGTGAAAAACTCTGTCCGCGTCGCGAATCAGCTCTTCCATCAGACGCGCGTTTAAAACCGTGTCGATAATCAGGCGAAAGCCTTTTTCGCCTTCCAGATGCGCGACATTCGAATAACGCCCGGTCGAAAGATTGTCGATGACCGTGATTTCATTGCCTTCCCTGTGCAGTTTGTCGGCGAGATGCGAGCCGACAAAGCCCGCGCCGCCCGTGATTAAAATTTTCATAAATTATTTTTCAAAATTCTTTATTTTCTTCCGGAAAAGTTATTTTTATTTCAATTGATTTTTATGTTTATTCAGAAGCACGCTGACGCTTTCAATAACTTCTTCCATGTTAACAATTTGGTTTTGATGACCGTCCTTTTTGTTGTTTCCCATGCGCTCCGCAAAATAAGCGACCGTTTTCTTTAAACCTTCCGCCAGAGGAATCGTCGGCTCCCATTTTAGCAGATTTTTCGCGCGTTCGATGTTCGGCTGGCGCTGTTTCGGGTCGTCCTGCGGCAGCGGCAGGTGTTTGATTTTGATTTCCCTGCCGATTGTTTCGGCGACGAGATTTGCCAGCTCGTTCATCGTAAACTCGCCGGGATTGCCGATATTGACCGGCTGGTGAATGGTTTCGTGCTCGGTGTTCATCAGGCGAATCAGCCCTTCGACCAAATCGTCGACGTAGCAGAACGAGCGCGTCTGCTCGCCCGTGCCGTAAATCGTCAATTCCTCGCCGCGCAATGCCTGGACGATAAAATTCGAAACGACGCGACCGTCGTTTTCCAGCATTCGCGGTCCGTATGTGTTAAAAAT
>DATHBC010000230.1:0-6380 GCA_035296345.1 Pyrinomonadaceae bacterium
GACCGTTTCGCCGCTGATTTCCACGCTCACGCCGAAACGGTCGCCAGCCGCGCCCTGCGTTGCCGTCAGCTTCGCCTGCTGCGTCCAGACAGTTCCCGAACGATTGAAAACGTATGCCGAACCTTGATTAACATTCGCGCCGACATCATCGAACAACGCGCCGACGACTGCCGTGTCGCCGTCAATCGAGACGTTCGCGCCGAAATAATCCCGGTTCGCGCCGTCAGATGCAGTCAGCCTTTGCTGTAATGTCCAGCTCGCGCCGCTTCTCGTGAAAACGTAAGCCGAGCCTTCGCTGACGCTCGCCGGATTGATTGATTCGAGACTGTCGAGCGGCACGCCGACGATTGCCGTGTCGCCGCTCAGAGCGACGCTGTAACCGAAAAAGTTAGCGGGCGCGCCGTCCGGCGCGTACAGCTTCGCCGTCGGCGGCATGGCTTCGGGCGCGGTGAGAGTAGTAGAGTCGTTCTGCCCGCGTTCAGCGCGCCGCGCCGCTTTCATCGCTTGCATCAGCGAATCATACTGCCCGTTCTGCCTGAGCTGTTCGACCGCCTCCGCGCCGCGCAGATTCTCCGCCTTCTCGGCTTTTGCCGGATTACCAATCGCCGCCAGCCAGAACGCGGAAAACGACAAAGCGAAAATAAAGAGTGCCGCCGCATAAAACGCTTTGTTTGTTCTCCGAGTCAAAATGTATCTAAAAGAAATCGGTTTTATTCGCATAATTTTTAATACCTTATCAATTTGTTTTGGGTTCTTGTCTGTATATGCGGAAAAATCAGAAAAAGAAAGACAAAATTTTCCGGGATAAAATAAACCCAACAGTTTTATCGCAAATTTACCACCGGTCTCGGGTCAAATTTTTCATTCACTGCCCAAACGAAAAACCGTCGGAAAACCTTTTCGTCCGACGTTTTATAAAGGGCGTGATTAAATGTCCGAGTGCGGAATTTGAATAAGGCAAAAGCTCACCGGCGGGCTTCCCTTTTTACTGCATTTATCGGCTCGGGTCGCGCGTCGCGGCTGCGACAAATAAACCTTCTCATAACAATTTATTTTCGACTTTTTAATATTGTGTCGAAAGGGTCGTTTTTGAGACAGGATAATTATACCATCACAGAATCAGGACACCGCTTTATAAAGCAAAAGCGCGAGCGATTTTTGCGCTGTAAGTTAAATCGACCCGGCTTGCTTCATAGTCGGTAAATTCAAATTTTCATATTAGAAAAAGCCGACCTTTTTATTGGTCGGCTTTTTCTTCGGAAAATAGTTTCGCTTTAAAGATTCGGAATCAGAATCACGTCGACGCGGCGGTTTTTCGCGCGGTTCAGATTCGTCGTGTTCGGGGCGACGGGCAGGCTCGCGCCGTAGCCTTTGACCTCGATTCTCGATGCTTCGACGCCGCCCGCCGATAGTTTGTCCAGAACGGCTTGCGCTCGGTTTTGCGTCAGCGTTTGCAGTTCGTCGGGCGTTCCCTTGTTGTCGGTGTGCGCTTCGACCACGATGCGGTAATCCGCGCTGTTCGCCAGCACGTTTGCCAGATTCGTGATTTTCACGTCAGCCGTCGCCGCCAGATTGCTGTCGCGGATGCCCATAAAATAATTTTCCGGCAAGGTCACAACGATTCCGCGCTCGGTCTGGCGAACCGCGCCGAATGGTTTCAGAGACTGCATCAGAATCGGCATACTTTCGCGCAGGCGCGAGGCGCGCTCGTCCTGCTCGCGCTGGCGTTCGACGGCGACTTTTTCGCCTTCGACGCGCGCCAGACGGGTTTTCGCTTCTTCGGCGTCGGAGCGAAGCTTACCGATTTCTTCGCGCAGGCGCGCGTTTTCTTCGCGCAAAGCTCTGATTTGCTCGTTGAAATTCGACGAGTCGCGTTCGGAAAGCTCGCGCTGTCGCTGCTCGCGCGCCAGTTCCGCCTTCAATTCGGTAATCTCGTCCTGGGCGCGCAGGTAGCGGTCTTCCGCCTGCCGGATCTCGGCGTCGCTGCGGGTTTTTTCGTTGCGTTTTTCGCGCGCTTCGCGTCGCACCAGAGCCGTCGATTCAGCCTTGACCGCCGCGCTGATTGCCTGCCGCGCCGTCAAATCGACCGACTCTTCGGGTCGCCCGGCTTTCCAGGCGTTTTCGGCGTTCTGCATTAAAGTCTCAGCCGCTTGCAGCTCGTCCATCGCGTCGCGCTGCGCTCCGGCGTATCTCGCCAGAGCGACGGCTTGCTTGGCTTGCAGCAGGGTGGAAGGCGTTTTGGAATAATCGACTTCGGCGATTTCCGGCGTGCGCGCGTCCGAAAAATAATCGCTCGTGTTGCCGAAATAATTGACGGATTTGGCGGTCGCCAAAGTTCGCCCGCTCGCCGACAGAGCCGTCAGATTTTCCAGCATAATCGTCCGGCTCGGACGGCGGACGAGAAAATGCGGCTCAGCCGTAATTATCAGGGCGAAGCTTTGCAGCGGCGTCGTGACCGAAATCTTCGAATCGAATTCGAAAAATCCGCGCCGCTTGATTTCGCCCAGATTGTCAATCTGCCCGTCGGGCGAGACAGCCCATAAAACATAAGTCGCGTAGCCCGCGCCCAGTTCAAACGGGCGCGGCATTTTCGAGACGGAAAGCTCGATTTCCGTGCCGTTGCGGCGCGTGCGCTTGATGCGGGCGTCGCCTTTCATGCGCGGAAAGCGCGTCGTGCCGCGAAACTGAACCGTGACCTGCTCGTCCTCCGGGTAAGTAATCGCCGTCGTCTGGCGCGGAACGTCGACTTGTCCGAAGGAAACAAGCGTCAAAGAAAATAGAAACGAAAGTATCAGAACGATATTCGACAGTTTTGGATTTTTCATCAATTTTTTTTCTCCGCAAGAGATTTGTCCGAAAAGAAAGATGCTCGTTTATTAATAATTAGTTGCTAATTTATGACCGAAGGGAGATGTCTCTCTCGATTTTACTACGAGTTAAATTTTTATTCCTACCTAAATTCATCCGCCGCCGGTAAAAACTGAAATTATTGTCTTTTCGCGGGCATTTAACTTATATTAATTAAAGATTCCAGCCCAAACCGCAGGGAGCTTCAGATGAAACCATTAAAAAAGGCATTCGTTTTCATTCTCGTTTTGTTCTGTTTCGTCTCGTTCGCCCGCGCGCAGCCGACGGTCACTATCACGAGCGGGACTTTAACCGTTTCCGCCGGGTTTCCGCCCGCGACGACCAGCACCAGTTGGAATATCAGCGGCTTGGACTTTTTCTCAAACACGAACACCGCGCCCGACGTGCAGGTGATTCAGCCGCTGATTAAACGCGCGGGCACGATGCTCGAACCTTTCACGCTGGAATACAAACCGCGGACGACGGCACGCGGCAACAGTCGCATGAATAGTCTGTATCAGAACATTTATTACGGCAGCGTTAATCATAACCGCACGACCATTTTCAGGTTTAACATCGCAGCCCACGCGCTTCCCAAATTCACGCCAAACCGCAACGACGTTTTTATTGAAGTTCCTTTTACGATGGAGGGAAATGTCGGAGTCTTCAACAATCCCGATTCGACGGCGCTGCTGGAAGCCAGAAATGTCACCGCACGCGGAACGGCGCACATCAACTATATTCGCGTGCCGAGTAATATTCGCGTGCGCCGCACGCCGAACCCCGACGTCTGGCTGGCTTATGTCCTTTTCGTTTTCCATACCGCAAACGGCAACGACTAAAACGCAAAATGCAAAATGCAAAATGCAAAATTAAAGAATGAATTTAATCTTGAATCTTAAATTCTAAATCCTAATATTTTGCACTTTGCATTTTACATTTTGCATTAACTACTTGCGTCCATGCTTTCTAACGTGAATAATTTAGTTTTCCGCGATGCAGGATTTCCGACGTTTATTAAAATATCTGCGCCCCCACTGGCTGACGTTTGCGCTGGCGCTGCTGGCGATGATTCTGGTTGCCGTTTTCGAGACGGCGACCGGCGCGCTGATTGTGCCGATTATCGACCAGGCTTTCGGCACGGGCGCGGCGCAGAAAACGCCGACGCTTTTCAACCTGCAAAACTGGATTCCGTCCGATGACTGGTTCTCGACCTGGCTGACGATTTCCGGTTTGCTCGTCGGCTTTACCGTCTTCGGCGGAATCGCCGAATATTTCAGCGTCTATCTGATGTCGAAAATCGGTCAGTCAGCCGTTTTGCGGATGCGGCAGGATTTATACGAGCATCTGCTGCGACAATCGGCGGCTTTTTTTGAAAGGCACCGGACGAATTTTCTGGTTTCGCGCCTGGTCGTCAGCGCGACGGCGATTGAGCTGGCGGTTTCGGCGCACCTGCGCGACGTCCTGCGCGAGGGCGTGGCGCTCGTTTTTTTTCTCGCCGCCGCGTTTTATTTAAATTGGCGATTGATGCTCGGCGCGCTCGTTATCGCGCCGGTTATCGCGTTTATTACCTCGAAATTTTCCAGAACCCTGCGCCGCCTGTCGGTCGAATCTTTTGAAGGCAACAAGCTTCTGAGCGACACGGCGCAGGAATCGCTCGCCAATCAATCAATCGTTAAAGCGTATCGCGCCGAACAGCGCGAGCGCGAAAGATTTATCAAAGCGGCGCGAATGATTGCCCGCGCCAATTTTCGTTCGGGCAAAATCTCCGCTTTTTCGCCGCCGACGATTTCGATAATCGGCGTCGTCGCCATCAGCGTTTTGATGTTTTTCGGCATGCGCGAAATAAGCCTGGACAGAATGGAAGCCTCGCAGTTTTTCGCGTTTTTGTTTTTTCTGCTGCGCAGCTACGACCCGATGCGAAAAATCTCGCGCCTGCACAACGAGCTGAACAAAGCCTTTGCCGCGACGCGCGACATCTGGGACGTGTTGGACGAAAACGAGTCGATGCCGGAAAAGGCGAACGCCGTCGAGCTGGCGACTTTGCAAAACGGAATCGAGCTGAAAAACGTTTCCTTCAATTATCAAACGGACGAAAAACCGATTTTGCGCAATGTTAATCTTTCGATTCCGAAAGGCGAAATGGTCGCCCTGGTAGGCGAGAGCGGCGGCGGAAAATCGAGCCTGATAAAATTGATTCAACGCCTTTACGACCCGATTGACGGCGCGATTTTCTGGGACGAAACGGATTTGCGCGACGCCCGGCTCGATTCATTAAAAAAGCAAATCGCGCTCGTCACGCAGGAAACCGTTTTGTTTAACGACACGATTCGATACAACATTTCCTACGGCAAACCCGGAGCTTCGGAGGCGGAAATCGCCGAAGCGGCGCGCATCGCCTTCGCGCACGATTTTATCGAAGAATTGCCGAACAAATATGACACGATAGTCGGCGAGCGCGGAATTTTTCTTTCCGGCGGGCAGCGGCAAAGAATCGCGATTGCGCGCGCCGTGCTGGTCGATGCTCCGGTTTTGATTTTAGACGAAGCGACTTCCGCGCTCGACGCCGAAAGCGAGCGGCTGGTGCAGAAAGCCCTGGCAAATCTGATGCGAAACCGCACTTCGATTGTCATCGCGCATCGTCTTTCGACCATTCGCCGCGCCGATAAAATCGTCGTCATGGAACGCGGGCGAATTATCGAAACCGGAACGCACGCCGAGCTGCTGGCAAAAGGCGGAACATATCAAAGGCTCTACGCGCTGCAATTTGCCGAGGAAGAAGAAATTTTTGACGCGCCGGGCTGGAAGCGATGAACAAACTGGAAAAATACTGTGAGATTATCGCGGAAATCGCGCCCGAAATCCGTCCCGGCTCGCTCGAATTGAACGAGGACGGATTGCTCAACGATGTCGTTATCGTCAATGGCGAATATGTTTTTCGCTTCGCGAAACGCGATTTTTATTTTAAAAACCTGCGCGACGAAGCGAATCTTTTAAATTATCTGCAAGCCTTTCTCACGCTCGAAATTCCGCGCCCTTTTTACGCGACTGAAGAGGTTATGGCGTATCGCCTGATTCCCGGCGAAACTCTCCGGCGCGATATTCTACTGCGGCTTTCAGATTCAGACCAGCAAGGCGTCGCCGACCAGTTGGCGCTGTTTTTTAAAGAGCTTCACGACATTCCGTTAAACGGCGAAATACCGGCGGCTGACATGCTGATGAAATATGAAAACTGGCTGGCGGCTTATGAAAAAATCCGCGAAAAGGTTTTTCCGCTGCTAATGCCTCACGTCCGCGATTCGGTCAGAGAGCATTACGAAAGTTTTCTCGCCGAGCGGAAAAACTTTCGCTTCGAGCCGAAAATGGTTGATACGGACGTGCCGCCGTATCACATCTTATTTGACCGCGAAGCGAAGCGAATCAGCGGCATCATAGATTTCGGCTGCGCGGGAGCGGGCGACCCGGCGGCTGATTTCGGCGTGATTCTGTATAATTACGGCGAGCCTTTTTTCCGGCGCTTTTTTAACGTTTAC
>DATHBC010000231.1:0-2243 GCA_035296345.1 Pyrinomonadaceae bacterium
GCTGATTTCGGCGGGCGAGACGACGCGCGCCTGAAAGCGGTCGCCCGTTCTGCTCTGCTGCGTGTCGATGCCGTCCACCAGCTCGACAATCAACTCGGTTTCGACCGGAATCAGCACGCTCCGCTCGTCGATGGGCGTGACATTCAAAGCGTTCTGCTGTTGCTGCTGATTTTGTTCCGTCGTTTCGTCCGCGGTTGACGACTGGCTGGTTGTCCCGTTTGTTTCGGTCGTTTCCGCCGTCCTTGTATTCGCCTGCGCGTTTCCGCGCCGCTTCAATTCCGGCGGCAGGCTCGCGTCAAACGAGAGCTTGTCAAAACCCGCGTTGTAGCCGCTTTCAAAACCCTGTCGATAACCGTCCTGATAATCTTCGAGCGCGCCGAAATCTCTGGAATAAGCGCGTTCGGCTTTTTCATATTCGCTGTGACGCCGGAAATTGCGCGAAGCGTTTTCAATTATGTCGCGGTAGCCAGCCATATAACCGTCCGAATAGCCCGTGCGATAGCCGCGCTGCAGCGCAATACGCGAATCCTGCTGTTGCTGCTGTGCACTGGCTGTTTGCCGAACCGGTAAATTTAGGGAAGAGATAAAAACGAGGGAAAGACTTATGGCGATAGCTAATAAACTTCTGGTTAGCTTCATCTTCTGGAATCTCCTTTTCAAAAAAACAAGAAATGATTTCAACGCTTATACATATAAACTAAAAGTTAAACAAAAACAAGAAGAATTTCCTAAATTTCCGGAAATTGTCCGGTTATCGCGATGCAGTTTTACCCATCATTTGTCACATTTTGACAATCGCCGGATACTATCTGTCTTTTGACAAATGACGGCTGCTTTTTTGAGTCCCGTTATAGAGGCGATTATTTGATTTTTATCAAAGATTGTTTTCGCCTAAATACTGAATCCCTCCGGTTTTGGTTTTCACTATTTTCTTTCAGCAACACAAGATTACACCAAAACCCAATAATAGTCTTTCCTATTTTGAAATCTTTAATAATGGATTACCGAAAACATTCATAGCGGATGCGTCGGAATTTCGGCGTTCGATGGGTTCCATTTCAAAAAGTGAAACTGAAAACCTGCCTGGTTTCACCAAATCATTCAAAACATGCGGCTTAATTTAAGTTGTCCGCAGGTTGTTCTTCCGATGTCTTTTCGCCGTGCGGTTTGGCTTCGGGCACGCCCGCCTTGGCTGCCGCGTTTTCGATTTCGGCGTTGATTTTGCCGCCTATCAGAATCGCCACGCCCGTCAGATAAAACCAGAGCATCAGGATAATGACCGCGCCGAGCGAGCCGTAAGTCAGGCTGTATGAATCGAAATGCCGCAGGTAAAGCCGCAGCACGAAAGAAACCAGGAGCCAGAGCGCGACGCCCGTGATCGAGCCGGGCGTTATCCAATACCATTTCTGGTCGTAGACATCCGGCGCGAAATAATAAATCAGGGCGAACGACACCAGCACGAAAACCAGCACCAGCGGAACCTGTATGAGCGTCCAGACGGTCGCAAAAAGCGTTCCCTGCCTGAAATAATCCGCGATTCCGGAGCCGATTTCGCCGCCGTAAAGCGTCATCAAAAGCGCCGACATAATCAAAATGACCAGCGCGATGGTCAACGCGACGGCTGACAGACGCACGCGCAGCCAGGCGCGCGATTCACGCACGCCGTACATCGCGTTGAGCGATTCGCTGAGCGCGGCGATGCCGAGAGAAGCAAACCAGAGAGCGGAAAGCAGCCCGAGCCAGAGCTGCGCGCCGTCGGCATTAACGCCGATTTCATCGACCGTTTCGTAAATCAGCGTGAACGCCGAGGGCGGCACCAGTCGCCGCAGATAGTTGAGCAGATTCTCGCGCAGAGCGGTTCCCGATTCGGCGAAAAAACCGAGCAGCGTCACCAGAAAAAGCAGCAGCGGAAAAAGCGCGAAGAAAAAGTAAAATGCCAGCGCCGCCGCGTGCGTCAGCAATCCGCCGGCATAAATCTCGTCCCACACGCGCCGCGCCAGCTCGCGCCACGACAAGCCGCCGCGCTTCCACAGCGACGGGCGCGCCATTACTTCCGACGCCGTTATCTCCCCGCTTTTGATTTTTTCGTCAACCGTGTTCATCCCGTCAAGGCAAAAATCCTTTTTTCCAGTAAATCTCAAAGCGCGGCGTTAGTAAAGTTTTTTTCGGCGGCAAAGGCTCGCCTTAACAAATATTTTATCGCGCCCGACCGGCGGTCGCGCGGGCGGCTGTTTGTAATCAGT
>DATHBC010000232.1:0-6789 GCA_035296345.1 Pyrinomonadaceae bacterium
CGTGTTTGTTCGCGGCTGATTCTTACGGCTTAAAATCTGACGGAAATTCCGCCGCGCAAGGTCCGGCGCTGCGAGCCCAGACGCAGGCTTCCTTCTTCGCCGCTGACGCCCGTCTGATTATCAAACAAATTGCGGGCGTCAATCATCGCTTCGGCGCGAATCGGAAGTCCTAAGCTCGGCAGCGACTGCGTGACCATCACGCTCAGACTCGGGTCGTAGATGGCGAGCCTGCCCTGAAACGGGTCGATGGCAAACACGGTCGCGTCGGGCGACAGGCGGAAAATCGTTTTAACTTTCGTGCCGGTGCTCAAACTGGCGTTCAACTGCCCGACGAAGGTCTGGAAAAAGTCGTTTTCAAAAATGTCCGCCGGATTGGTAACGGCTTGCGCCGAAAGCTTCTGACCTTTTCCGAAGGCGTAGCCGGCTGAGGCGCTCAGGATTCCGTTCAGGCGGCGCGAGTAAACAAAGCGCACGCCCTGCGTTTTGCCCTGCTGGCTGGCGACGAAAGTGTTTTCCGACGACAAAAGGTTAAACGGCAGATTCACGAGCCCGACGCCGCGCCCGCTGACGGAATCGAAAAATACCGTGCCTTCAATGCTCGATTTATTGTCCAGAATTCTTTCCACGCCGAATTCGAGCCGGCGGCTTTTATTCATCGTCGGCTTGTCGTCTTCAAAAGCGACGACGGGCGACGAGAACTGGTCGCGGAAAACGACCGAGCTGTCTTCTAATTCAATCGCGTGCGACCAGGTGCGTTCTTCGGTCTGCGTCGTGAAAGCCGTGCGCAGGCGAGTTCGCGCGTCGACGTCGAACTGCAAGCCGAAGCGCGGGCTGATGGAAAAATCGTCGCTCGCGCCGAGGAAACGCGAATAATCTATGCCGAAAACCAGCACGACGCCTTCGCGCACTTTCCATTCGTCAAGCGCCTGAAAAGAAAACTGTCCGAGCTGTTGCGGCGGCTGGTCTTCGCCGTCTTCTATTCTGCCGAGTCTGGCGGCGGAAGTGGTCAGGCGAAGCTGGTGCGATTCATTCGGTCGGAATTTGACGGTCGTCTCAAATCGCTGCGGCGCGGTTTTCGTCGTGCCGGTCTGACCGACGATGATAATTTCCGTATTTTCGCCTAAAGGCTGAAGCGTGGCGAAATTAAATCCGGTGTGCGCGCCGCCCGCCGGCGAATCGGCGACGAAAGTTTCAACGACCGTCTGCCCTTTGCGCCGGGTTTCCGTTTCGTCTTCTTCCGCATCGTCCTGCCGAGCCACGCCGACGCTTTGCTCGACCGTGTCGTTTTCGGCGACCGCGTTTTCGTCAATCCGGTTTTCGCCCTCTTGATTCTGATAAATCGAACGGCGGTTTTGCGCGGCGCGGATAACCCATTTCGAGCTGTTGCGGTCGACGCGTTTTTCCGGCAGAGTGTTGCCGCTGCCGGAACGCTCCAGCTTAAAGCCGTAAGTCAATTCGGCTGAGCGGTTGACCTGAACTTCCGACAAGGTGACCGGATTAAACCCCTGCGCGACGGCTAGAACCGTATAAGTTCCGGGCACGATTTTCGTCAGAAAACTGCCGTCCGCCGCCGAGCGAACCTGTTTCAGAAGCTTCGACGTGCCGACGTGAAAAACGGCGACCATCGCATCGGCAATCGGGTTGCCCGCTTCATCGCGCACGATGCCCTTGATGACGCCCAACCCGGTTCGATTTTGCTGCGCGGCGGCTTTCGCCTGCACTTCGACGGGAATCAGAACAAAAGACGCAAAAAAAGCGACGAGCGAAACAAAGCTCAGCCCGCTGCGGATAATCGTTTTATTTTGCCTGATTGCAGAAAACATTAAAATACAGCCATCTCCTTTTCGCCGAGTTCTTTCGGGAAGACTCTTTGCACGTTCGGGAGCGCTAAAAAACATTCGCGTCAGTCGAAAAAACAGACTCTACGCATACGTTCTGTTATTTTCGTGATTAAAGTCAAATGTGTCAAGCCCTTCGGGGCTATGGCAAACTTTGATTTGTTTGATGCGCGAGCCGCGGCGAAGGTTTGTCGGGCGGCGACAAAAATAGTTTTCCGTTTAAATACGCCCGAATATGGCGGCGAACTTGACAAAGCCGGCTCAAAGACTAGAATTAAAAATTGCTTTTCTCGTAAAAGCTTTTACGAGCGGGAAGGAGACGTGGCTGAGCGGCTGAAAGCGGCGGTTTGCTAAATCGTTAAGGGTCAAAAGCCCTTCACAGGTTCGAATCCTGTCGTCTCCGCCAGTTTTTAAGTAGCCGGTAGTCAGTAGTCAGTAGTCAGTGGATTTTCCTGCTGGCATCTGATTTTTGACTGCCGGCTATCATTATTTCGACGCTTGTTTGCTAAATATAATCGCGGATTTTCGAAAAAGCTGACCGCTGATTGCTGACGGCTGATCGCTAAGCAAATGTATATTCCGAGTTTTTTTGCCGAAACCGACGAGGAAAACCTGCTGGCGTTTATGCGCGAGTTCAATTTCGCCGCGCTCGTCACGGCGGAAAACGATTTGCCGGCGGCGACGCACCTGCCCTTTATCGTCGAAAAGCGCGACGGCGATAAAATCGTGCTCTCGGCGCATCTGGCGAAAGCTAATCTGCAATGGAAACAGTTTGAAAACAAGCAAGCCCTGGTGATTTTCCAGCAGCCGCACGCATACGTTTCGCCTTTGCTTTACGGCGAAAAAAACAACGTCCCGACGTGGAATTACGTTGCCGTTCACGCTTACGGAAAAGTAGAAGCGTTTAAAACCGCCGAGGAAAACCTGGCTTTTCTGGCAAAAATGGTCGAGGCTTTCGACCCGGATTACTTTCAGACCGACTGGCAGGAAATTTACGACGATTACAAAATAAATCTGGCTCGCGGCGTGGTCGCCTTTGAAATCGAAGTGACCGATTTGCAGGGCAAGAAAAAGCTCAATCAGAACAAACCGGGAAAGACGGCGGAAAACGTTATCGAAGCATTTGAAAAAAGCGACCGCGAGAATGAAAAATTAATCGCGAAATATATGAAAGAGGTTCATCGTCGGCAAGATACCGATTAGCCGAAATTAAGATTTATGACGACTGTAAGAGTTAGATTTGCGCCCAGCCCGACCGGCTACCTGCATATCGGCGCGGCGCGCAGCGCGCTTTTTAATTACCTTTTCGCCCGCAAGACGGGCGGAAAATTTTTATTGCGAATCGAAGACACGGATTTGGCGCGCTCGACCGACGAATCGACGCGCTCGATTCTCGAAGGCTTGAAGTGGCTCGGGCTGGAACACGAAGAGGAAATCGTTTTTCAGTCCGGCAACGCCGAAAAACACCGGCAGGCGGCGCTGAAATTACTGGCTGAAGGCAAGGCGTATCGCGATTTTACGCCGAAAGAAGAAACTTCCGACAAGAACGTGAAAGACGCCATCGCCGAACGCGCGCGCCGGCACAAGGGCGAAAAAAATATGCGCGACAACCCGTATCGCGATTTGCCGAAAGAGGAAAGCGACCGCCGCGCTGAAAGCGGCGAGCCGTTTGCGATTCGCCTGAAAGTCGGCGAAAGCGGAAAAACAACGTTCGAGGACGCGGTTTACGGGCATCAGGAACGCGATTACGCCGAAATCGAAGACCTCGTTTTGCTGCGTTCCGAGGGTTCTCCGCTCTACAATCTCAGCGTCGTCTGCGACGACATCGAGATGGGAATTACGGACGTCATTCGCGGGCAAGACCACCTGACGAATACGCATAAACAGAATTTGCTTTACGAAGCTTTAGGCGTGAAAAAGCCCAATTTCGCGCATCTGCCTTTAATTTTAGCGCCGGGCGGAAAAAAATTGTCGAAACGCATTCACGGCGAAATCGTTTCCCTGACGACTTATCGCGACGCCGGTTTTCTGGCTGCCGCGTTTCGCAATTTTCTCGCGCTGATGGGCTGGTCGGCTGGCGAGGAAAAAGAAATTTATAATTTAAATGAATTAATCGAAAAATTCTCGCTCGAAGGCATTCACCGCAATCCCGCGATTTTTAATTTCGACGCCAACAATCCGAAACGATGGACGGACGATAAAGCCTTGTGGATGAACGCCGAATACATTCGCGCGATGCCGCTCGCGGAGCTTTTGCCGTTTGTCAAAGCCGAGCTGAAATCCGCCAAACTCTGGCGCGACGAATACGAGGACGACGACCGCCTGTGGTTTGAACGGACGATTGATTTAATCCGGCAGAGATTTTTTACCTTGAAAGATTTCTCGGCGCAGGGACGCGCGTTTTTCTCGGAAGATTTCGATTTCGACGCCCCGGCGGTCGAAAAAAATCTGAAAAAATTTCCCGATTTGAGAGAGTGGCTGCCGGAGCTTGCCGAACGCTTTGAGCCGATGGAAGATTTCACCGAAGGCAGCATCGAAGAGGTCGTCAAACAATTCACCGAAGAAAAAGGCACGAAGCTCGGCGTGATTATGAACGGCGCGCGCACGTTGCTGACCGGCGTCGCCGTCGGACCGTCGATGCTGGCGGTTTTCGAGACGCTCGGCAAGGAAAAATCGATTTTGCGTTTAAGAAGCGGCGTTGCGTGGAGTCTTTACCCTTTTTAAAACATGACGTTTCAAATTGAAAAAGCCGCCGCCGGAAACGTTTCGCAAATCATCCGGTTAATCCGCGAGTTTGCCGAGTATGAAAAGCTGCTGGATTTTTGTGAGGTGACGGAAGAACGCTTAAGCGCGGCGCTTTTCGGCGAAACGAAAGTCGCCGAAGCGATAATTGTTTTTCAGGAAAATTTGCCGGTCGGCTACGCTATTTTTTATCCGAATTTCGCCAGCTTTCGCGGGCAGCGCGGGATTTATCTGGAAGACATTTATATCAAACAGGAATTTCGCGGGCGCGGCGCGGGCGAAATGATTTTGAAACATATCGCCAAAATCGGAAAAGAGCGCGGTTTTGAGCGGATTGATTTTCAGGTGCTGGAATGGAACACGCCCGCCGTCGGGTTTTACGAAAGGCTCGGCGCGTCGCGTGACGAAGAGGAAAGACATTTTCGCTTTGTCGGCGAAAGCTTCGCCCGGCTTGCCGCCGCCGGTTAGAGATGGCATTTAAACAGGTAATTTCCGATACGTTTCGTTTATTGACCTTTCGCTCGACGCGCGAGGAAATCCTGAATTTCGGGCGGGCGCATCTCGCTTTCGGTTTGATTTCGACGTGGCTGGTCGGCGTCGGGCGTTACTGGGACAATGCGGAAGCCGGTTTTTTGCAGCACCTGGGTGTCGGCTCGGTCGTCTACATTTTCGCTCTTTCGCTTCTTTTGTGGTTTGTCGCCAAGCCCTTCTGCCGGAAAGACTGGTCGTATTTTTACGTTCTGACGTTTGTCTCGCTGGTTTCGCCGCCCGCTGTTTTGTATGCGATTCCGGTGCAGATGTTTTGCGGCATCGACCGGGCGAACGATATAAACGCCGCGTTTCTGCTGATTGTTTCGGTCTGGCGCGCGGCTTTGCTGGTATTTTTTCTGAAACGCTTTGCCGGGCTGAATTTAGGTTATGTGCTGGTCGCGACGCTTTTGCCGGTAACGATGATTGTCTTTGCGCTGGTGATGCTGAATCTGGAAAAAGCCGTTTTCAGCCTGATGGGCGGATTCGCGAACCGCACGCCGAACGACGAGGCGTTTGCCGTTCTGGCTTTGATTTCTTTTTTCGCGATGCTGGCTTTTCCGGTTTTGCTCGTCGTTTACGTCGTTCTGGTGATGCTCGAATTCGCCGGAAAACGCAAGCGGAAATTTCCGCCTTAAAATTTTTGTCACAAACCTGAGCCGAGCGGTGTTTCCTTTATGTAATGCGCACCGCATTTATTTTTAATAATCTATATCTACCAGGAGAATGTATATGTCGAAAAAGTTTCAGGTCTTGTTGCGCTCGTTTTTTAGTTTCGCCTTTATTGTTTTCGTCCTCGGCTCGACGGTCATCGTCGCGCAGACGACCGCTTTGACGGGCGAATGGAAAGCCGATGCCAAATCGGAAAAACGCCCGGAAAAAATTCATTTGAATTTTTCGCGCCGCAGCGAAAGAGGCGGCGTTAACCAGCACGGTTCCAGCTTTGAATACAGCGATTTGCAGGGCTTGAGCCGCGAGCAGGCTCTGGGCGCAGGCGCGGTCAGATTCAGTCTCGTCCGCGAAGCCGGCACGATTGAATGCGAAGGCAGATTTGACGGAACCGGCAAAGGCTCCGGCACTTTCCGTTTCACGGGAAACCAGCAGTTTGTGACGGCGATGAAGAGCCGCGGTTTCGATTTTGAAGCCGCAGATGCGTCGGGCAAGAAACACGGCGAGCTTGAAGACAGGCTTTTCGCCGCGACGACGATTAACGTGACGACCGCTTTCGCCGACGATTTGCTGTCGGCAAACTTTGGCAAATTGACGGTCGACGATTTGTTTAAAGCCGCTATTTTCAAAATCACGCCGCAGTTTATGTCGGAAATGAAGGCGAGCGGTTTCCCGAATCTCGGCATGGAAGAGCTGGTCAAAGCGCGGATTTTCAAGATTGACGCCAATTTCGTCCGCGAAGTCGCGCAGATGGGTTTCGACAAAGAACCGTTTGAAAGTCTCGTCAAAATGCGCATCTTTAAGGTCACGCCCGAATTTATCACCGAAGTTAAGAATGAAGGGCTGACGAATCTGGACATCGAAGATTTGGTCAAGATGAGAATTTTCAAAATCGACGGCGCGTTTATCCGCCAGGCGAAAGCCGACGGCGTGCCGCTCGAAGTCGAAAAGCTCGTCCAGAAACGCATCGGCGTCTGGGGCAGGTAAATAATTCGATTCGTTTTAAACAGAT
>DATHBC010000233.1:0-14885 GCA_035296345.1 Pyrinomonadaceae bacterium
AAAATTCAATCTGGAAAGCGAAAATTACGACCGTAAAACGTGGCTTTTAAAAAATGCCGACGAGATTAGAAAAAGCTATAATCTGCCTCATCTGGAAAATGAATTTCTGCCGCAGGGCTAAATGAACACATGCCGACTGCCGAACTCGAAGAAAAAAAAATCGAAACGCTCGCTGCTGCCGCCGCCGCGGTCCGCTCGTCGATTCTTCGCGGACGCGACGTTTTGTGTTTCAGTCACGACTGGACGGGCGACCCGCTTTCTAAAACGCATCTGATGCGCGTTTTGTCGCGCGACAATCGCATTCTGTGGATAAACGCGCTCGCCAACCGGATGCCGACCGCTTCCGGCAAAGACGTTTCGCGGATTTTTAAAAAACTGAAGGCTTTCGCCGAGCCGGTGCGCGAAGTCGAAAAAAATATTTTCGTGCTGAATCCGCTGGCGATTCCCGCTTACGGCAGCGCCGCCGTCAGAAAATTTAATCAAAGCTTTTTGCTCTCGCAGGTGAAAAGCGCGATGCGCAGGCTCAAATTTCAAAAACCCGTCAATATGGTTTTTAATCCGGCGGCTGGACTTTTAGCGGGAAAACTCGGCGAAGAAAGCCTGATTTATTACTGCGTCGACGAATACACGGCTTTTACGGGCGCGGCTGCCGGGCTGAAGGAAATCGAGGAAGAGCTTTTTAAAAAATCCGATTTGGTCATCGTCTCGGCGGAAAAGCTTCTGGAATCGAAGCGAAAGTTTAACCCGAACACTTTTCTGATTCGGCACGGCACGGACTGGCGGCATTTTCGCGCGGCGCTCGACGAAGAAACTAAAATCCCCGACCGAATCAAAGATTTGCCGCGCCCGATTATCGGTTTTCACGGTCTGCTCGCCGATTGGGTCGATTTCGAGCTGATAAAAAAAATCGCGGCGCATTTTAAAAACGGCTCAATCGTTTTAATCGGAAAAATCGCGGTCGACGCCGAGCGGAAAATAAAAATTCTCGACGGCGTTTCCAACGTTCATTTCACGGGTCGCCAGCCTTACGCGGATTTGCCGGCTTTCTGCAAAGGTTTCGATGTTGCATTAAATCCTTTTATCGTCAACGATTTAACGCTGGCGGCAAATCCTTTAAAAGTCCGCGAATACCTGGCGGCTGGC
The DNA here is from genome assembly GCA_035296345.1 of Pyrinomonadaceae bacterium. Lineage (GTDB taxonomy): Bacteria > Acidobacteriota > Blastocatellia > Pyrinomonadales > Pyrinomonadaceae > JALZHR01. The sequence continues at coordinate 1,144 of DATHBC010000233.1, forward strand.
TTGGAGGTCGTCTCCAGCGACATTCCCGAAGTCCGCATTTTAGAACATTGCCGCATCGCGAAAACGCACGCGGAATTTATCGCGCGGATTGAAGAAGCTTTGAAAAATCCCGAGGCGCGCGTGAACATCAGCGATTCGATAAAGCGGGAAAGCTGGGAGGCGAAAATCGACGAGCTGCGCGAGATTATGGAAAAGGTAAAGCAGAAATAGCCTGCGCAGAGGCAAGCAAAAGCTTGAATTTGAAATTTGAAATTTGAAATTTGAAATTGTCAGCGGAGCTTGCCGGTGTTTATCTGCGGGCGAATTTTCAATGAAAGCGTCTCGGAAATTCAAATTAATTACAATCCTGCTTTCGGGTTTTCTCGCGTGGATTTTTCTCGCGCCGTTTCTGGCTGAAAGATTGATTGTCGAAAAGCCTCTGGCGCGCGCCGACGCGATTTTAATTCTCGGCGGCGCGGCGACCTTTACCGAGCGGGCGCAGAAAGCCGCGGAGCTGTATCGAAAGGGCATAGCGGCGAAAATCCTATTAACCGACGACGGCGGCGAGGCGGGCTGGTCGCGGGATGAACAGAGAAATCCGAAATTTGTCGAGCTGGCGCGGGCGGTTTTAATCGAGCAGAACGTTCCGGCGGAAGCCATAGAAATTATCGCGCCGCAGGTCGAAGGCACGATTGACGAAGCGCGCGAGTTTGCCGGTCTGGCAAAAGCCGGAAATTTGAAATCGGTTGTGCTGGTCACTTCCGCTTATCACACGCGGCGCGCGCGCTGGACTTTCACGCGGGTTTTAAAGGAAACGGGCGTGGAAATCGGCATCGCCTCGCCGCCGCCGGGAATTCAGACGCCGCTGCCCGTCTACTGGTGGCTTTCGGGCGAAGGCTGGAAGCTGGTCGCGGGCGAATACGTGAAAACGGCGTATTATCGGGTTTATTATTAAAATAAGCGAAATAAAAGGGCATCGCATTTGTAAAACGAGCATTTATTTCCCGGGCGGAACAAAGCGTATGAGCAACAGCAACGCGAAAAACTGGGCGCAAAAGCAGAAAGAGCGCGAAAGGATTCTGCGGCGAAAGCAGCCGCAAAGCGGCGGAGCGTTTGGAAAATCGCGTCACAAAACGATTTTATTAATCGTTATCGTGATTGTCTTAACGCTGCCGCTCGCCGTTTTCGGTTTTTACGCTTACCGGAGCTTTGCCGGAGACGCGGCTCCGGATTTTGTCGGAAACACGATTGTCGTGCGCGCGGGCGGAGATTTTCAGGCGGCACTGGATAAAGCGAAACCGGGCGACACGATTCTGTTGCAGGCGGGCGCGACCTTTAAGGGAAATTTCAATCTGCCCGCCAAATCGGGAAACGAATTTATCACGATTCGCTCGTCGGTCGCCGCCGAGCAGCTTCCCGACGCCGGGACGCGCATCGACCCGAAAAGATACGGCGCAATTTTGCCGAAGCTCTCGCCGCCGAATAACGAGCCGGCGATAACCGCCGAAAACGGCGCGCATCATTATCGCTTTGTCGGCGTAGAGTTTACGGGAACGAAAGACGGCATCGGGAACATCGTCAAAATCGGCTCGACCGAAGAAAAACGGCTCGAAGATTTGCCGCATCACATCGAATTCGACCGCGTTTACATTCACGGCACATCGGCGCAGGGTCAGCGGCGCGGCATCGCCGCCAACGGGCGCTTTCTGCGCATCGCGAACAGCCACATTTCCGACATCAAGCGCAAGGGCGACGAATCGCAGGCGATTGCCGTCTGGGCGACCGACGGCAACGTCGAAATCGTCAACAATTATCTGGAAGCGGCGGCGGAAAACCTGCTTTTCGGCGGCGCGGGCTCGGCTTTGAATCTTATTCCGTCCGACTGCGTCGTGCGCGATAACTGGATGAATAAGCCCGTGAACTGGCGCGCCGAAGGCTGGGACGTCAAGAATCTGTTCGAAATCAAAAACGGTCGGCGCATCCGCGTCGAAAACAACCTGCTGACGAACAACTGGGGCAGCGCGCAGGACGGCACGGCAATCGTCATCAAATCAACCGCCGACAGCGGCGCGGGCGCGACCGCCGCCGACATCGTTTTTATTAACAACGTCGTGCGCGGCTCTGGGAACGCCCTGAGCGTCAACGGCTCGGAAGAAAAAGGCGGGCATCGCCTGACCTTGCGCAACAACATTTTCGACGACATCGACGGCGCGAAATGGAACGGTCAGGGCTTTTTTATGAAGTCCGCCGACTGGAACGGGCTGATTATTGAAAACAATACGATTATCCAAACGGGCAGCATCACGAACGCTTACGGCGCGGTGCGCGGCTTCGTTTTTCGCAACAACGTTTTGTATGAAGGCGAATACGGTTTTAAAGGCGACGGCACGGCTCCGGGCAAACAGACGATTGACAGATTTTTTCCCGGCGGCGACGTTTCGTTTAACGCGATTATCGGCGGCGACGGCGCGCTTTATCGCGGGAAAAACATGTATCCGTCGTCGCTGCGCCAGCTCGGTTTCGTCAATTTCGAAGCGCGCGATTTTACCCTGCGAGCAGACAGCCCGCTGCGCGGAAAAGGCTTTCAGGGAAAAAATATCGGCGCGGATTTGGATATAAAAACCGTCGGCGGCAAATAAATTGAGAACTGAGAATTGAGAACTGAGAATTGAGAACTGTTTTAATTATCAGTTCTCAGTTCTCAGTTTATTTTGTCATTTCCACGACGCGAATCGTCGCGTAATGATTTATCGGCGGAAAGGTTTTTAATAGTTTCCGGTCGAGGCGTCGCACGGGGCTCAGGAATTTTTCGTTTTCGATAAAAAGTTTTGCCGGATTCACATACGGCATCGCGAAAGCCCGCGATTTGCAGCCCGAAAAATCGCGGGCGAATTCTTTCAGCTCGGCGTCGGTCAGCGGACGCTCGAACGGGGAAGTGTCGGGCGCTTGATATGGAATCAGGTTCCGCACAAACCATATGAATTTCGAGTTTCTGACCGGCTCCTGAAAAATCGCGCGCCCGCCCGGTTTCAGAACGCGGTAAACTTCTTTTGCCGCCAATTTTAAATCCAGATGATGCAGGACAGCCATTCCGAAAACCACATCGACCGATTCGTCCGGCAGGCAGATGTCGTGCGCCGAGCCGGCGAAAAACTCCGCCGCTTGTCCTAAATTATTTATCTCCAGACGCTTTTCCGCGACTTTTACCGAAGCCGCCGAAATATCCATCGACAGGACGCGCGCGCCGCGCCTGACCAGCAGAATCGTATTTTCGCCGTTGCCGCAGCCGAAATCCAGAATCGTTTTGCCGCGCGCGTCGCCGAGCAGGTGATAAGAAAATTCGAGCGGGTAAACCGTATCGGCGGGCGGATTCCGGTAGCGGGCAATCTGCGCCGCGTCCGACTTCAGCTCGGCGAGATTTTGATGGCTCGCTTCGATGCTGCTGCGCTCGATTTCGACGCGCTCCCACGTTCTTAAATCATTCATCTCAGCATCTCCTTATTATACGAAGCGAGGAATGTGACGCTCAATTCGCAGCCGACAGCGCCGGGGCGGAATCTCCAGCCTCGCGGCTGGCGTAAATCTTATAACCCGCGTTCTCGTAGACGACCTCGTATTGCCGCTCCAGCATTCGCGGCAGATATTCGTGAAATTCGGGATAAAATATTTTCGATTTAATCCATGTCAGATGCGTATCGTCGCTATAGACGATAAACTTCGGGCGTTTTCCGGTCGTCATCCCGTATCTTCCGTCCGGCGGTAAAATTTTCCGGGAAATTCAAGCCGAAACCCAAACCCGCGCCGCCCATAATCGAATCGCCCGCGCCCGCGTTTTGCCGCAGAAAATCAATCGTCGGCTGGTAAAGACCGGCGTAGGTATTTTTCCTGACGCGCTTCCAGCACGGTCGTGCCGAAATGTCCTTTCCCGGCGAGATTTAAAGCCGGGCTGGCAAACATTCCCTCGTCTATCTGCGGTCGGTTCGTCAGCGAGGACGCGACGACCAGCGACAGAAAAATCGCGACGACCATCGTTATCGCAACGAGATGCGGACGGGACTGTAAAATCATAGAAATTACTTAAATTACGAATTGATAGAAAGTACTTAAATTACGAATTGAAGGAGAATTTCACAAACTTTTCCGGCGCGAGGCAAATAAAAAAGCCGCTCGCGGCGGCTTTCGGAATTTCAGTGCCCGATTTTCTGCATCAACTCGGCGAATCGCGGGTCTTTTCTCATCGGTTCGAGCATTTCGTCGCTTTCAAACCACGGGCGGTTCTCATTTCCGAGCTTGATGGCGCGTTCCAGCCATTTGAACGCTTCGTCGATTTCGCCGAGCTGCGAGTAGGCGGAAGCCATCCAGAAAGCCATGTCGTGGTCGGCTTTCGCCAGCCCGCGAGCTTCTTCGGTCAGTTGCGCGCGCGCCTCGTCAAATTGTTTATTTCTAGCCAGAAACAGCGCGTAGAGCGAGCGGATGCCTTCCATCTGCGGATTGTCTTTAAGCACCTGCCCGAGCATCCGGACGCCTTCTTCGACGCTGCCGCCGTAAAACAGAGAGCAGGCGCGGAAAATTCTCACCAGCGGATGATTCGGCTCGCCTTTCGCGCCCTCGTCGAGTTCATTTAAAGCTTTGTCGTACTGCTTTAGATAAATAAAAATGCGCGCCCGGTTATAGCTGGCGACGACGCGCGCCGCCGGGTCGAGCCGCGACAGTTTATCCCAGCTTCTTAAAGCAGAGTCGTATTCGCCGTCGAGCCGGTGCATCGTGCCTTTGACGAAATAAAGCGGCGCTTCGTTGGGAAACTGCTCTTTCAGAAGATTGATTTCGGCGCGCGCTTTTTTCTTTTCGCCGCGCGAAAGATAAATCAGAACCATCAAAACGCGCGCTTCCGTCACGTTCGGGTCATACATAAACGCCTTGCTGAAAGCGGATTCGGCGTAAGTGTAATCTTCGGCGTTGCCGATGCCCTTGAAAACGCGGTTGGCGTAGCACGCGCCCAAGCCGCTGTAAGCGAGCGCGAAATGCGGGTCGAGCTCGATGGCGCGGCGAAAATTGGCGATTGCCGCCTCGCAGTCTTCCATCGAAACGGTGCGGAAAATAAAGCGTCCGAAACTGTCGCGCCCGCGCAGAAATTCTTCGTAAGCTTCGGCGTTTTCCGTGGGGCGTCGACCGAGGCGCGCCAGTTCTTTCGGCGAAAGCTCCAGCTCCAAGCCTTCGAGAATGCGCTGTCCAATCATATCCTGCAGCGCGAGAATATCGTCGCTTTCGGCGTCGATGCGGTCGCTCCAGAGAATATCGCCGGTCAAAACGTCGAGCAGCTGCGCCGTGACGCGCATCTTGTTGCCCGAGCGCATAAAGCCCGCCGATAAGACGGCGTGAACGCGCAATTCGCGCCCGGCTTCGCGCGGGTCGACGTCGATGCCCTGATATTTGGCAATCACGGAGGACGGGCGCACGATAAGCGATTTTAATTGCGCCAGCTCGGTAATCACCGCGTCAGCCAGCGAAAATTCGTAAAACTGCGACGCCGCATCATTGCTTAAATTTTTAAACGGCAGGATGGCGACGCTTTTCTTTTCCGTGCCGGTCGCCGTCATCGAAGGCGATTCGGTCGTGCTGCTGCTGCCGCTGTTCGGCTGGTAGGAAACCGAAGGAGTTCGCTGCGACGGCGATTCCACGCTTTTTCCGGTAATCCAGCCCCAGGCGCGCTTCATCACGTTGTGGCTGCCGAGATGACGCGGCGTGTATGTGTCGCCCTGAAACATCGAAACGCCGGAAATGTCCTGCATTATGGCGCGTATGTCGTCGCGCATATCGGCGATTTTCTGATAACGGTCTTTCGGATTTTTTGCTAAAGCTTTGTTGATAATCGCCTGTAATTGCGGCGGAGTCGGTTCGGGACGCATATCGACGAGCGGTTTCGGCGTGCCGTAAAGAACTTCGTGGCGCACGTCAATCACGGTTTTTCCCTGAAAAGCCCAGATTCCGGTCAGCATTTCGTAAAGCAGAACGCCGGTCGAGAAAATGTCCGCGCGATGGTCGGCGCGCTCGCCTTTCGCCTGTTCTGGCGCGGCGTACGTCGCCGTTCCGTAGGGAATTCCAACCTCGGTTATCTCAGTTTTATCGACGCCCTTGCCGTAATCGCTTTCGTCGTAAATCAGTTTGGCAAGCCCGAAATCGAGAATCTTCGCCTGCCCGCTGTCGGTCACCATCACGTTGCCAGCCTTGATGTCGCGGTGAATGATGCCGCGCGAGTGAGTGTAGGCGAGCGCGTCGCAGACCTGTATGCAGATGCCCAGCGCGCTTTTGATTTCCAGCGGGCGACCCGCGACGAGCTGGCGGACGTTTCTGCCCTCGACATACTGCATCGCGATGTAATAAATGCCGTGCTGTTCGCTGAAATCGAAAATCGTGCAGATATTCGGGTGGTCGAGCTGCGAGCAGAGCTGGGCTTCGCGCTCGAAGCGTTTAAAGTTTGCGGTTCGCGAGGTCAGTTCCGGCGGGAGAACTTTGATGACCACCGTGCGGTCTAGTTTCGTATCCTGCGCTTTATAGACCGTTCCCTGTCCGCCGGCGCCAAGTTTTTCCAGGATTTTGTATTGGTGAATGGTCGAGCCAATCATTTGGTTTTCATTAGATTTACGATTTGCGATTTTGGTTGACCGTAAGCATTAAGTTTATGAAAAATTTCTAAAATGGCAAATCGAAAAATTAAGTGGGCGCACTGCAGGCGATTTTATCACCCGCCGAAAGAAAAGCGAAACCACAGGCGGCGAAGCGAAAACGCCGTCCGAATTTAAAAATACCGGCGCGTCTTTCGCCCGCATTCGCCTGTGGTTTCTCTCGCTCTCGTCTCAGAAAAAAAATTGTCTGGCGGCAAACTGCCGTTTCCTTAGCGCGAAATCGTTCAGCCGCGCAGCGGGCTGCCCCAGCCCGACTGCACGTATTCGCCGTCCTTGACGATACACGGCACGACCAAATCGCCGCCCGAATATTCGAGCATTTCCTTTTGCCTCTGCGGGTCGTTCTGCGCATCGTATTCGACAAACTCGATGCCGTTTTCATTATAATAATCGCGGGCTTGCCGGCAATACGGGCAGCCGGGTTTGACATACATCACCAGTGACATTTTGAGAATAATCCTCCTTGCTCTTGATGTCGATATTTTAGCAATTATCGGCGGATTGGGAAAAGCCCCGGACAAAAATATTCGGCGGCGAAAATTTTCCGGCGAAAAGCCGCAGACGCTTCCGAACGCCTGCGGCTTGCCGAATATGAATTGAAATTATGTCGAAAGAGACAAATTTTCGTAAACCTTTAAATTGAAATTATTGCGGCGACCGCCTTTTTGGTTCGAATTATCGTTTTCGTCCTCGTCGCGGATATTTTCCAGATAATCAATTGCCGCGACTTTTAAACCGACGTCTCTGCCCAGGCGTTCGCTGACATACCATCTGCGGTCTTTGATTCTTTCAAACAAACGGCGCGCTTCCTCGCCGGAGAGCTTAGCGTCGCCGTCGGCGACAAATTTCTTCAGAAACATTTGCTCTGCGGTCAAATTCTGTTTTAAAGTTTTCTCAATCACGTAATCGAGCGTGTAAAAAATCATATAAAATAGACATCCATAAACCATATATGTGAGTACCTCCGAAAATGAACATCGAAGATTTTCAGGACATTTTTGAGCCTTTCGACCGATTAATCGAAATCGAGATTTTGGATAAAAAAGTCAGCGTTCCGGAAAACAACAATCTGCTGCGCTGTTTTCAATATCTCGCGCTGGAAGCGATTTCGATGGGCGAATTTTGCTGGAACGGCGATTGCGCCAATTGCCAGATTTGGATTGAGACGGCAAACGGCGAAAAGCCCGCGCTCGCCTGCCGCGCAAAGGTCGAAGAAGGAATGAAAATCGTCAGGCTGGCAGGCGAAATCGATATAACCGGAATTACCGACGCCGAATGAGAAGCAGCTTTCTTTTTTCGATAATCCGCAGCGTCGAAAATTACTTCGCGACGCTGTTGGCGGCGATAATCCGGCTCAGCCATTTTTTTGAGAATTGTTGAAGCTCGGCGATGTTTTCTTCTTTTTCATACACTTTGAAGGAATAACCTTCATTAAACCTCTTTTTAGTCGCCCGGCGGGCGTCGGGAGAAATATCGGAATTAAAGCAATCGCTATTAAAACACGAAAGCCCCGTGTTCGTCTTAATATTTCGGCACGCTCGGGTCAACTTCGTCCGACCAGGCGGTAATGCCGCCTCTCAGATTTTTCAATTCGCCCGTAAAGCCGGCGCGCTGCATCGCGTCGATTGCCCGCGCGCTGCGCCCGCCGGCATGACAATGGACGACGGTTTCTTTAGTTTCGTCGATTTCGCCCATTCGGTTCATCAATTCGCCGAGCGGAATCAGCTTTGCGCCTTCGATTTTAGCGTAGGCGTATTCGTTCGGCTGGCGCACGTCTATCAGTTGAATGTCTTCGCCCGCGTCCATTTTGCGTTTCAGTTCGGTGGCGGTAATTTCCTGCATGATTTTTCCTCGAAAGTCGTTTTGAATTTTTATAATTCTATACCTTCTGTCAGCTAACGGACAAACCGAAACTGCTGGGGCGCGCTATAGTCTTAGTTTCGGAACACGATTACCGGGAATTGAAAAATTCCTGAAACAGTTATTAGAAATGCCGCATATCTTGACGAATTTTGCGAGATGTGCGGCATTTATGGCTTTTATCAATTGAAAGCCGAAAGCATAAACGGGAAAAAGGGAGGGAAGATGACGGCAGCAGGAACGCAGCGGCAAAGTCAGCCGGCACAGCCGGAGGGCGAAAATCAGGCTCATCGACAATCATCGAACCGGCAGTCGATTTCTCGCCTTTCGTTCTGATTCAGGGAGGTTGGATAATGAAAGCACTTTGCTGGTTTGGAACCAATGACGTCCGTGTGGAAGAAGTTCCCGACCCGAAAATACTAGATTCGCGCGACGCGATTGTAAAAATTACCTCGACGGCAATCTGCGGCTCCGATTTACATCTGGTAGACGGCTATATGCCGACGATGGAAAAAGGCGACATTCTCGGGCACGAGCCGATGGGCGAAGTCGTCGAAGTCGGCTCGGGCGTCGGTAATCTGAAAGTCGGCGACCGCGTGGTCGTGCCTTTTACGATTTCCTGCGGCGAATGTTTTTTCTGCCGGAAAGGCTTGTATTCCTGCTGCGACAACTCCAATCCGAACGCGGAAATCGCCCGCGCGGCGATGGGACATTCGCCCGCCGGATTATTCGGCTTTTCGCATATGATGGGCGGCTTTGCCGGCGGTCAGGCGGAATACCTGCGCGTTCCGTTTGCAGATGTCGGACCGCTAAAGATTCCCGACGAGCTGCCGGACGAGAAAGTATTGTTTCTTTCCGACGTCTTTCCGACCGGATATATGGCGGCGGAAAATGCCGAAATCGAGCCGGGCGATACGGTTGCCGTCTGGGGCGCGGGTCCGGTCGGGCAATTTGCGATGAAAAGCTGCCGGATGCTCGGCGCGGAGAGAATAATCGCGATTGACAACGTGACCGAGCGCCTCGATATGGCGGAAAGAGAAAGCGGAGCCGAGCAGATAAATTTCGATGAAGTCGACGTTTACGAACAGCTAATGGATATGACCGGCGGGCGCGGACCTGACCGCTGCATCGATTCGGTCGGCTGCGAAGCGTTCGCGGGCGGCAAGCTGGACGGAATACTGGACGCCGTTAAAACCGCGACTCTGCTGGCGACCGACCGCGTGCACGTTATTCGGCAGGCGATTATGAGCTGCCGCAAGGGCGGCACGATTTCGATGCCCGGCGCATATGTCGGCGCGGGCGACGTGATTCCCATCGGCGCGTTTATGAATAAAGGCTTGACGTGGAAAACCGGGCAGACGCATATGCAGAAATATATGCCGATGCTTCTGGAAAAAATCCGTAACGGCGAGATTGACCCGTCGTTTATCATCACGCACGAAATGTCGCTCGATGATGCGCCGAAAGGCTACGAGATGTTCAAATACAAGCATGATTCGTGTATCAAGGTCGTGCTGAAACCGGGATTGAGCGGCAACGGAAGCAACAGCGCGGCGTAATAAATAAACTATGCGGAGTTTTTCAATAGGCAATCGGAAGCGCGCGGGCTGGAACGGCTCGATTGAAACAAAGTCGTTCCCGCGCCCGTGTTCGATTCCGGTGACATTAGCTTCACGCAAAATGATGTTAGCGAGGTTTTGCAGGCGGCGATGGGTGATCACAGTGCACTTCAATGGTTAGAGCAGGCGCTCGGCGCGCTGGTGTTTCTGCTCGTTCTGATAGATATTTTTCTGATTGTGCTTTACGCGCGCATCGGCAGCGGCATCGTCAGCAATCGTCTGACGAAGGTGATTTGGCTCTTGTTCCGGTTCGCTTCAAAGCCTTTCGGTCGCCATCGCGGCGTCGTCCTGTCTTTCTGCGGTCCGATTATTCTGATTTTTCTCGTGATTTTCTGGACGCTGACGCTGACCTGCGGCGCGGCGCTGATTATTCACCCGAATCTCGGCTCGTCCGTCAAATCCGGCACGGGCGAAACGCCGACCGATTTTATCACCGCGCTCGAAGCGGGCGGCGGCAGCATGTCGATAATCGGCGCGAGCGATTTTTCGCCGCAGTCGGGCGGATTCCGCCTGCTCTACCTGTTCAACTCGCTCATCGGAATGTCGGTCGTGTCTTTAACGCTGATGTATCTGATGCAGGTTTACAACGCGCTTCAGCGGCGAAACTCGCTCGGATTTCAGACTTTTCTGCTGACGGGCGAGACGGGCGACGCCGCCGAAGTGGTCGCCGGACTCGGCTATCAGGGAAAATTCAGCAACGCTTATTCGGATTTGGCAAACTGGGCTGATGATATGTCCAGAGTCAAGGAATCACATCATTTCTATCCGGTTTTGTTTTATTTTCGCTTCAAGGAATCTTTCTACTCGACCTCGCAGATGACGCTCATCGCTTTCGACACGGTTTCGATTATCAAAAGCGCGCTGGACGACGAGGAATATGCGTGGCTGAAAAATTCGACCGCCGTCACGCAGCTCCGGCGCGGCGCGATGATGCTCGTCAAAAGGCTGACCGACAATTTTCTGCCGAAAGCGACGCAAAACGAGCCGGAAGAGCCTGACGAAGAAACGCTCCGACGCTGGCGAAAGCGTTATTTCGCCGCTTTGCAAAGGCTTCGCGAGGCGGGCATAAAAACCGTCGCCGACGAGCAGGCGGGCGCGGAAGCCTATATTGAGCTGCGCCGCGAATGGGAGCATTACATCACCGCGCTCGCGCCGACGATGGCTTATAAAATGGAGGAAATCGACCCCGCCGGGCATCCCGCGCAGGAATAAACAACGGAAGTGCCGCTACTGCGGGCGCGGCGGAATTTATCTCGTCACGCTAAAAATTTCACTAATCATTAAAATCCGTAACTTCATAACAATTTGAAACTTTTTTTGCCGGGAATCGAATAAGATACTTTTCAAATAAAATGCTTTGAAATTCCATCGCATGAAGCGGCAATCTTATTTTCTAGAGGTAAAATTTATGAAACTTTGGTCAAAGAGAATCTTTGTCGGTTTGGCTCTGCTCGCGCTGTTGCTGTCGATGCTGTCAATCGCCAGGGCGCAGGGCGCTAAGACGAAAAACTCGATAAACGTGCCGGTGACGTATTACAAACTGCCGAACGGCTTAAAGGTCGTTCTCTCGCCGGAACGAAGCGCGCCGCTGGTGACGGCGGCGATTTATTACAACATAGGTTTTCGCATCGAGCCGAAAGACCGCACCGGGTTTGCGCACCTGTTCGAGCACCTGATGTTTCAAGGCTCGAAAAATCTCGGCAAAATGGAATACATTCGCCTGGTCGAAAGCAACGGCGGCGTCCTGAACGGCTCGACGCGCTTTGATTTCACGAATTATTTCGCCGTCATGCCCGCGCACAAACTGGAAACCATTCTCTGGGCGGAAGCCGACCGGATGAAAGGTCTGGACATCACCGAAGAAAATCTGAAAAACCAGCAGGGCGTCGTCGGCAACGAGGTGAAGGTCAACGTTTTGAACCAGCCTTACGGCGGTTTCCCGTGGATTGATTTGCCGATGGCGGCGTTTACCAACTGGTATAACTCACATAATTTTTACGGCGAGCTGACCGACATCGAAGCCGCGACGATGGCAGACGCGAAGGCGTTTTTCACCAAATATTATTCGCCGCAGAATGCCGTTTTGGTCGTCAGCGGCGATTTCGAAGAAGCGCAGGCGCGAGGCTGGATAAATAAGTATTTCGCCAATATTCCGGCGCAAAAGCCCGACGCTTTGCCGGACATCTCCGAGCCGCGCCAGACGCAGGAGAAAACCGTTACGAAAGTCGACAAAAAGGCGAATAAACCGGCGCTCGCCTACGGCTACCAGATGCCGAAGCGCGGGAGTAAAGAGTATTACGCGATGGGCTTGCTCGACCAGATTCTAGTGCAGGGCGAAGACAGCCTGCTTCATCAGGAATTTGTCAAAAAGAAAGCCTACGCGGGCAGCGTCAGCGGCGGCATCAATTCCGGCTTGGGCAATATGTTCAATTACAACGGTCCGATGCTGTTCGACGTCAACCTGATTCACGACGAAAAATTTACGGCTGATGAAATCACCAAATCGCTGGACGCCGTCGTTGCCCGATTGCAAACCGAGCCCGTGACGCAAAAAGACATCGACCGCGCCATCGTCAAGCTGCGCTCGAATCTCTACGACACGATGACGCAGTTCGGCGGCGTCGGGCGCGCAGACCTTCTGGCGTGCTTCGCGCTGTTTGACGACGAGCCGCAGAAAATCAACGAAATCGAAGCCAATTTTCGCAGGGTCACGCCGCAAATTATACAGCAGACGGCAAAGGAATATCTGCGCAGCACGAACCGCACGACCGTAATTCTGAAAGCGGAAGGAAAGTAGGAGAAAGACAATGGAAAATGGAAAATGGAAAATGGAAAATAAAATCGTTTATAAATCTCTGCGCCTTTGCATCTCGGCGGTTTGTCTGCTGGCTTTCGCATTCACTGCCCTGGCGCAGAAAGAAACGCCGCCGGCGGGCGGGCAGCCGAAACCGTTCGTCTTTCCGCAGCAGGATAGCTTCACGCTCGCCAGCGGGATGCGGGTGACGCTCGTCCCTTACGGCTCGGTTCCGAAAGTCGCCTTTCAAGCCGTGATTTATTCGGGCACGAAAGACGACGCGGCGGGCAAAAAAGCCGTCTCGGAAATGGTCGGGCAGATGCTGAAAGAAGGCACAAAGACGCGCACGGCTGAACAAATCGCGCTGGAGACCGCCGAGATGGGCGGCAGTCTTTTCAGCTCGACGGGCACTGACTCGACGAGCATCGGCGGCGAAGTTTTGTCGGAATTCGACGTGCGTTTTCTGAATCTGCTGGCGGACGTTTTGCTGAATCCGAATTTTAAGACGGAAGATTTGGAACGGCTGCGCGCCAACAAGCTGCGCTCGCTGGCGGTCGCGCGCACGCAGGCGGCTAGTCAGGCTTGGGAAAAATTCCGCGAAGTCATTTTTCCGAATCATCCCTACGGGCAAATCAACCCGCGCGACGAAGAAGTCAAAGGCTACACGCTCGCCGACATCCGGAATTTTTACGACGCCAATTACGGCGGCGCGCGCGCGCATCTTTACGTCGTCGGTCGGTTTAATCACGCGGCGGTGAAAAGCGCGATTGAAAAAGCCTTCGGCGGCTGGAAAAAAGGCGCGCCCGC
>DATHBC010000234.1:0-11911 GCA_035296345.1 Pyrinomonadaceae bacterium
AATATGCCGCGCCTTGACGGCATCGGTCTTTTGCGCCGTCTGAAGGAAAAACGCCAGAATCCGCCGGAAGTCATCATGCTGACCGGGCACGCGACGGTCGAAACGGCAATCGAAGCGATGAAGCTCGGCGCGTATGATTACCTGACAAAACCGTATCGCATCACCGAGCTTGCCGTTCTGGTCACGCAAGCCGCCGAAAAACAGAAGCTGAAAATCGACAACCAGCGCCTGCGCGCGCAATTGGAGCGCCGCAACACGGAAATGCCGGAAATCGTCGCCGAATCGCCGCAGATGAAAGAAATCCTGCGGCTCGTCCAGCGCGTCGCGCGCTCGGAAACTTCCGTTTTGATAACGGGCGAATCCGGCACGGGCAAAGAGCTTATCGCGCAGGCTCTGCATCGTCTCAGCCCGCGCTCAGGCTCGGCTTTCGTCGATTTAAACTGTGCCGCCTTGCAGGATTCGCTGCTCGAATCAGAGCTTTTCGGGCACGAAGCCGGCGCGTTTTCCGGCGCGCGCACGCGAAAATTAGGACTTTTCGAGATTGCCGACGGCGGAACGCTGTTTCTCGACGAAGTAATGGAAATGCCGATGGCTTTACAGTCGAAACTGCTTCGCGCGCTGGAGACGAGGTCGTTTTTCCGCGTCGGCGGCGTCCGCAAAGTCGAGGTCAACGTCCGTCTGGTCGCCGCGACCAACCGCCGACCGGAGCAGGCTCTATCCGAAGGCATCTTCCGCTCGGATTTGCTTTACCGCATCAACAGCTTCGAAATTTGCCTTCCTCCGCTTCGCGAACGCCGCGAGGACATCGAGCCGCTGGCGCGTCACCTGCTGCACAAAATCGCCGGCGCACACGCGCCCGAGCTTGCGCCGCAGGCGGTCGACGCGCTCTGCTCGTATCACTGGCTCGGCAACGTTCGCCAGCTGCGAAACTGTCTCGAACGCGCTGTGCTGCTCGCCGACAACGGCAAAATCACGACTAAAGAGTTGCCGCCGGAAGTCGTCTATAAGACGCCTTCAAACGTCTCGGTCAGCTACAGCGTGCCGACGGAATCATCTGTGACGACCAATTCCTTCCAGAACGCCAGCCCGACGGCTCTGCGCGACGTGGAAAAACAGCAAATCATCAGCGCGCTGGAAAAAACCAACTGGCATCGCGGCAAAACCGCCGAGATTCTCGGCATTTCGCCCTCGACGCTCTACCGCCGCCTGCGCGAATACGATTTGGATGTCAGATAGAATGAAACCGCGGATGAACACATATAAAGACGAGATTCAAACAGGATAGACAGGATAGACAGGATGAAAACTTTTGAATGAAAAGGCTTGAGCGAAACTCGAATGCCGGTATAAAAAACAATCTATCCTGTTTATCCTGTCCATCCTGTTTCAATTTCCTTTTGCGTCTCTGCGGTGAAAATTTTTGCTTCGGACTCACCTTAGAAAGGAAACGGTTATGAAACATTCCAGATTAATTCTCTTCATTATTTTCACGCTGATATTCGGCGTTTCCGCTTTTGCCCAACGCAAATTCAGCGGCACGGTGGTTGACGTCGTCGACGGCAGAACGCTGGTCATGGAAATGCAGATGGGCAAGAGGATAACGGTCGAGCTGCAATATATCGAAGTGCCCGAGCCGGAACAGCAGCTTCACCAGACCGTAAAGCAGCATTTGCAGCAGATGGTATACGGCAAACAGGTGGACTTTCTGCCGCGCGGCGTGACCGAAACCAAAACGGTCGGTCAGCTTTTTCTAAACGGCGTCGATGTCAGCCAGCAGATGCTGCGCGACGGCGCGGCGTGGCACGTCTCGCCGGAAAAAAGCGGTCAGGACGAAGCCGAAAAAGAGACTTATCAGCATAACGAAGAGCAGGCGAAAGCCGAAAAACGCGGCGTCTGGGCAATCGAAAATCTCCAGCCCGCGTGGGAATTTCGCGCGCATCGCCGGCAGCAGCAAGTTAACTTGCAGCGGGAAAACGCCGTTTCGGAAAAAATCGAGAATCAAGCGCAGACGGTTTCGACTTCCAGTTCCAGAACCAGACGCTGGACGGTCGAGGAACAGTTGAAGGCTAACGCCGCGAACGTGCAGATGTGGGGCGACGCCAGAAGCGCGAACGCCGCCGATGCAAAGAAGCTTGCCGGCGACGCGGGCAGCAGCGGAGAGACGAGCGCGGGCGGCTTGCTTTCCAATTATTTTACTTCGCTGAAAACCGGCTACACCAGCACGCCCAGCAGTTTTATCAACGTCAGCAGCGGCAGCTCGCGCGCGATGTTAGACCACCGGGCGTTTTATGTTTACCGCGGCGACCAGTCGTCCGGCGTTGAAAGAGATGTTTTTATGCTCGGATTCGTCAGCGTCGCTCAGGGCGCGAAATTTGCGCAGGCAAACAGTCTGACGATTATCGCCGACCGGCAGAAATTCGTTTTCGCGAGAATAGTGCGGCTTTATCAGGAGTTTCCGCAAGGCACGGCGGAAATTCTTTTTTATAAAGTCACGCCCGAGGCTCTGAAAAAAATCGCCGCCGCTAAAAGCGTGCAGATGAAAATGGGGCAATACTCGGGCACAATCGGCGGCAATACGCGAACGGCGTGGAAAGATTTGCTGACCGCGACGAATTAATTTCGGGAATATAAATAATCCGGCGAGCGGCGGGAAAGAAAACGGACGCCGATTTTCAGGATTATTTATAACTTAATGAAAAAAGGCAGACGCGCGCGTCTGCCTTTTTTCGCGTCTGCCTTAATCGGTTTGCGCTTTATTCAGATAGCCTTGCGCCGATTTTATGAATTCGTCTTTTTCCTCGCCCGTCGAAAAGGCTTTTCCGGAAACGAAAATAACATAATCCGGCTGCGTGTAAAAAAAAATCCTCTCATCTTCTTCGACGATTTTTTCGACTTCGCTCCATTCAAAAAACGCCCGCTTATCAAACTGTTCGTACGCGACGCCGGCATCGGAAATTTCCATTTCCGTTGAAACCGGCTCTTTTATGCCGTATATCTGCGCGTAAGATTTTCTGAGATTTCTGCCGAGCGGGTCGGGGCGAATGATGAAAACCGAGCAAAAACCGGCGATGACGCTGCAAAGAACCGCGCCCCAATTTCCGAAAATCAGATAAGTCACGATGCCCGCGCCCGCGCCCGCGGCGAGCGCGCCAAACGTCAAAAACTTTTTATTGTAGGTCGTATAAGCCTTTAACCTTTTTCCCGCCGCGACAAAATCGTCTAGCCCGGCGCTGAACTTTACTTTCATAAGGTTATTTATCTGTTGTATTCTCTTGTAAAGTTAAGTTTACTTCAATTTCGAGCCAATAAAATATTATGAAATATCATCAGGCAATCTGCATTTTGTTAGTTTTCCTTTTTATCGCCGGTCTTTTTTCAAAGTCTCTCGCGCAGCAATCGCCGCCGGACGCGGCGAAAAATCTGCACGCTTTGTTCGACAGCGAATGGCAGCGGACGCTGGAAGACGCGCCGACTTTCGCTTCGTATCTCGGCGACAAACGCTACAACACGCGCTGGAGCGACATGAGTCTCGACGCCATCAAACGGCGCAACCTGCACCGGCTGGAAACGCTGTCGCGCCTCAAACAAATCAACCGCGACGCGCTTTCCGATAAGGACAAGCTCAATTACGACCTTTTCCGCCGCGACCTCGAATCGGAGCTCGAACGCTTCGGAACGCGGCTTTATCTTTTGCCGATAAACCAGCGCGGCGGCATCCAGACGGCTGACGAGCTGGCGGATTTTCTGCCGTTTCAAACCGTTAAGGATTACGAAGACTGGCTGGCGCGCCTGAACGCTTTTCCCGTCTTTATGGAGCAGACTCTCGCGTTGATGCGCGAAGGAAAAGCAAACGGCATTTTGTGGTCGAAACAGGTCTTAAGCCGCGTGCCGGCGCAGATTGACAAACAAATCGTCGGCGACCCGGAACAAAGCTCCTTTTACTCGCCGTTCAAAAGATTTCCGCCCGGAATTTCCGAAGGCGAGCAGACGCGCCTGAAAAACCTGGCGAAAGAGGCGATTCAAAACAAAATCGTTCCGTCCTACAAAAATCTGAAAGCTTATTTCGAGAACGAATATCTGCCCGCTTCTTACGCGCAGGCGGGAATCTGGCAGATGAAAAACGGCGATAAAATTTACGAATTTCTCGCGCGCGATTACACGACGACCGCGATGACGCCGAAAGAAATTCACGAAAAAGGCTTGGCGGAAGTCGCGCGCATCCGCGCCGAGATGGAAAAGATAAAAACGCAGGTCGGATTCAAGGGAACTTTGCCGGAATTTTTCCAGCACCTGCGCACCGACCCGAAATTTTTCTACAAAACGCCCGAAGAGCTTTTAAACGCCTATCGAGCCATCTCGAAACGCATCGACCCGGAACTGGTCAGAGTCTTTCGCACCCTGCCGCGCTCGCCTTACGGCGTCATCCCGATTCCCGATAAAATCGCGCCCGACACGACGACCGCTTATTACAATTCGCCGTCGGCTGACGGCTCGCGCCCGGGCTATTATTACGTCAATCTTTACAAGCCGGAAACGCGACCGAAATGGGAAATGATGGCGCTCTCGATTCACGAAGCCGTGCCCGGTCATCACCTGCAATTAGCCTTGCAGCAGGAACTCGGCGAAGTGCCGAACTTTCGGAAATTCGGCGGCTACACGGCGTTTATCGAAGGCTGGGCTTTATATTCCGAATCCCTGGGCGACGAGATGGGATTATACGCCGACCCTTACGACAAATTCGGGCAGTTGACTTACGAAATGTGGCGCGCCGTGCGTCTGGTGGTCGATACCGGACTGCATTATTACAAATGGGACCGGCAGCGCGCGATTGATTTTTTCCGTGATAACGCCGCGAAAACCGAGCAGGACATCGTCAACGAAATCGACCGGTACATCTCCGACCCCGGGCAGGCTCTAGCCTACAAAATCGGCGAGCTGAAAATTAAAGAGCTTCGCGCGCTGAGTAAAAACGCGCTCGGCGATAAGTTCGACGTCAAGGAATTTCACGACGTCGTTCTTTTAAGCGGCGCGGTTCCGCTCGATATTCTGGAAAAGAACGTCGGCTAATGGATTGCGCGAAAGAAAACGCAATAATGGTTTGAAACTAATTTTCCGGTAAACCCGATTTTGTTGTGTAATAAGAATCGACGGCGAATTGTCCGGTGTAATTAGCGCCCGCTTTGTCGTCAGCGCCGAGGTATTCGAATTTGAATTCGATTTCTTTTTTTCCGCGCGCGACGATTAGACGCTTGTTCGATTTGTATTCGATTCCGCACCTGCCGAACTCTCCGGCGACGGCTCCGGCTGCCGGTTTTCCGTCCGCGTGTCTGAAATTGGCGAGGTCGAGATTTGCCGCGAAAATGCCGTCTTTTTTCAGCCAAAGGGAAACGGCTTTCCGTATCAAGCCGAGCTTATCGCCGATATAATGCAAGCCGTGAACGCAGGTAATCAAATCGAATTCGCCGCTCGCGCCCGGCTGCCAGCGCTCGATTGGAGATTCGATGAGATGCAGAAAATCCGGCTCCGCCGCGCGATAAGGCTCGAACATTCCCGCCAAATCGACGCCCGTTATTTTTATCCGCGAGCTTAATTTTCGTTCCGCAAAATAGTTTGCCGCTCCAATCAGAGCTTTTCCGCTGCCGCAGCACAGGTCGAGCCAGCCGACTTGTTTTTCGCCGGGCAAAGCGCGAAGGCGCATTTCCAGAAAGCCCGCGATGTCGAAAGCGAGTTCCTTTTCATAGCTGTTGCCGCTGCTGCTGCGAAACGACCGCGTGCGATTCATCAGCGAATTAGCGACGACGGACGAGCGTTCCAGAGAGCGATTACCGAGCAGTTCTCTTTTCATTGTCTTCGATTAGATACGGCGACAGCCACCTTTTGATGATTTCGACGATGTGCTGTTTCTCGGTTTCATCCAGCGCGCGTCCTTTCGGAATATCGTGCCATTTTTCCAGACAGCCGCGACAGCAGGTCGCCGTCGCGTGCTGCGCGATAAAAACCGGATGATTGCGCCACGGCGTCTGCTTTCCGTCATTATCGGGCTCGGCGGGCGCGAGGCGTTTTTCGACGAAATCAGCGGCGTGTTTCAGAATAATTTCCAGACCTTTCGTGTTGAGATATTCCGCCTCTTTCCGGTGCAGCCGTATCCGGCGGCGAAATTTTGAGTTTTGCAGATTGTCCAGAACTTCCCGCACCTCTTTCATATGATAATTTTAAGGCTTACTTGATGCGACCTGAAAGAGAATTTTTGTATTTCCCGACAATCTTGCTACTGCGCGAAAACCGCGTCGAGAAACATCATCAAACCGAAGCCGACGAACAGGGAAAAGGTCGCGCCGTTTTCAAAACCGTGGCGATGCGTTTCCGGGATAATCTCGTCGCTGACGATAAAGAGCATCGCGCCGCCGGCAAAAGCGAGCGCCCACGGCAGAATGTGCGCCGAAATCAGCAGAATCGACGCGCCGAAAACGCCGCCGAAAATCTCGACCAAGCCCGTCAGCGCCGAAACGCCGAAAGCGTATTTTCTGGAATAACCCTGCGAATGAAGCGCGACGGCGACCGACAAGCCTTCGGGAATGTTTTGCAGACCGATGCCGAGCGTCGCGCCCAGACCCGCGCCGAATTCGCCCGTTCCGTTTGCCACGCCGACCGACAGACCTTCGGGAAAATTATGAATCGCGATGGCGATGACGAAAAGCCAGATTTTTCTGATTTTGCCCGAGTCGACTGCGCCGTCCGGACCTTTGCCGAAATGCTCGTGCGGAACCAGCGCGTTGATGAGCCAGAGGACGAAGCCGCCGACAAAAAGAAAAACGACGGTTTGCGAAACGGCGCTGACGAGCGACGCGCCCTGCGATTTTGAAGATTCGATGGAAGGCAGCAGCAGCGAAAAAACGGTCGCCGCCAGCATCACGCCCGCCGCAAAGCTGAGCAGGTTGTTGTTTAATTTTTCGTTGAGCCGCCGCAGGAAAAATGCCGGAACCGCGCCGAGCGTCGTCGCGCCGAAACCGGCTATGGCTGAGGCGATAAAGGCGTTGGCTAATGTGTCTGACGTAAAGGGCATCTAAATATAATGCAAAATGCAAAGTGCAAAATGCAAGGATTCAAAATTTAAGATTCGCGATTAAATCCGTTCTTCTATTCTGCATTTTGCACTTTGCGTTTTCGACGCATTTTGCATTTGTTATCTTGCCCCGACCTCGAATACGGCTTCGTATTCTTCGCCTTAAATCAGTTCATAAAAAGAAAAAGCGGAACCGCTTGTTCCGCCTTTCGCCCGCCGCCGCCGCGGTTATTTTTTAATCACGTATTTTAAAACGTACTGCCGCAGCCGGTCGCGGTTTTGTTTCAGATATTCCGCGTAGTCCTGAGCGATTCCTTCGTCCGGCATTGCCAGTAAAATAAACGCTTCGAGATAGCCGTCGTCGTTTAATCCCGACAAAAAAGAAATCTGCGGGTTCGGATTTTTCGCTTTTTTCTCTTTAAAGGCTTTGATGACGCCGCGCAGCGCCTCGGCTTCCTCGGGCAGGCTGTGACGATAATTTTTTTGTTTCGGAAACGTTCTGGCGAATTTATCTCTGCGCCACGTTTCGCGCGTCGAGACATAAGCCAGCCACGCCGACGAGCCGTCCTCGCCGAGCGGATTTACACTTAGATTGCTCCGGGCATAACCCTTTTCGTCGAATTTAATTTCCGGAACTTCGAGAGCCGGATGCAGTATGCCCGTGTTCGTCGTCCGCGCCCACTCGATTAAATCGGCGACCGGAAAACGATTGTAAGGCTCGACGATATAAGCCTCGACATAACGGTCGCGCGCCTCGTTGTATCTTTCCTGCTGCATCAAAGGCATCGCCGAACGTCGATAAGCCGTCTCGCGCAGCGGGTCGATGGCGATTGCCTTCTGATACCAGATTTCGGCTTCGTCGTAAGTGTTGGTCGCGACATAAGCGTCGCCGGAAAAAAGCGCGGCTTCGTAGATATGCGGGTCTAACTTTAAGGCTTTCCGGTAAGCCGTCAGAGCTTCTTCGAATTCGCCCTGCGAAAAATGCGATTCGCCTTCGTTCATCAGATTCTCGGCTTCCCGGTTTTTGGAATACCTGCCGCCGTCGCCGGTAACGCCGGTTTCCGCCGCCGAGCCGGTCACGACGTTTTTTTGTCTCAGCGAAGCGGCGCTGAAAGAAGATTCGGAAGGCTGAGCATAAAGCGATAAAGTCGTCAGCAAAACGAACATCGTCAGCGTAAACACCGGCGCAGGCAGTCGAGACGCTTTCAGATTTTTAGACAACCTCATAATTTTTCCCGAATTTTATTTTGCTGGATATTCAGACGTTTAACTATAGACGACCCGCGCCGCCGGTTTTGCGCTGTCATTTTTGAACGAGCGAAAAAATTTTAGACGAACAAGGCGAAAACTTCATTCGAAAAGACAAAGCCGCGCCGCGTCAGCTTTAAAAAGCCCGCGGCATCGTCAAGCTCAATCAATCCCGCATCTTCCAGGCGGCGAAAATCTTCGGCAAATTCCCTGCCGAGGTCGATGCCGAAACGATTTTCGTATTCGCCGAGCGATAAGCCTTCCGTCAGGCGCAGGCGCAGAAAGGCGAATTCGGCGGCGAGCTGTTTCGGGTCGAGCTCGTTTTTTTCGGCGACCGGCGTTTGATTGTTTTCAATCAGCGAAACGTATCGGTTCGTGTCGCGGACGTTTGCCCAGCGCGCGCGCGCGCCGTCGAATGAATGAGCCGAAACGCCGAAGGCGAAAACCGGCTCGCACCGCCAGTATTTCGAATTATGGCGCGAAGCGAAGCCGGGCAGCGAGAAATTGGAAATCTCGTATTGCGCGTAGCCTGCCGACGCAGTTTTGTCGAGCATCGACTCATACATCTCGCCCGCCAAATCCTCATCGGGCAAAGGCTGCCGCCGGCTTCTGATTTGCTCGGCGAGCGGCGTTCCCTCGTGAATTTCCAAAAGATAAAGCGACAGGTGCTCTGGCTTTAACTTTAAAGCTTCGTCCAGATTTCTTTCCCAATCGGCAAGCGTCTGGCGCGGCAGCCCGGCGATTAAATCAAAGCTGACGTTGGTGAAATCTGCCTGCCGCAAAAGCTCGACGGTTTCGCGAACGTCCTCAGCCGTATGCCGCCTGCCGAGCCTTTTCAGCTCCCGGTCGTCGAATGTCTGCGCGCCGAAGCTGGCGCGATTGACGCCTAAATTTTTGTATTTTTTCAATGTTTCGAGCGTGACGGTCGCCGGGTTCATTTCCATCGTCAACTCGAAGTTTTTTTCGATAGAGAACCTTTTATAAATCGAATCGAGAATTTTTTCAAGCTGCGCGGGCGATAAAAGCGAAGGCGTTCCGCCGCCGAAATAAATCGTGTCGACGGGAAGCTGCCGGGCGTCGGGCGTCGGGCGTTGAGAAAAGCTTTCGATTTCTTTAACCAGCGCATTAACGTAACGCTCGACCGTTTCCGCGTTTTTGAAAACGTCGGTCGCGAAATCGCAGTAAGAGCAGCGCGAGCGGCAAAAAGGAATGTGAAGATAAACGCCTGCTTTCATATAATTTGTGCGCGCCCCGGCTCGGCTAAGCTTCCAATCGATTTTCGAGCGAAGTTTTCCAAGCCGTTCCAAGCTCGGAAACCGGAGCGGAAACGACTTCTTCGCCGTTGAATCTTATCTTTAAATCCGCGCCGGAAACTTTGCCGATGACTTGAAACGGGCAATCGTTTTCTTTTGCCGCCGCCGCGACTTCGTTCAGCTTTTCCGCCGGAAAACCGACGACGATTCTCGAAGGCGTTTCGCCGAAAAGATGCGTCACGGCGTCTATATTTTCGTCTTTCAAATCGATTTCCGCGCCGATTGCCGCGCGGTTCAGCGAAGAAAAACAGCTTTCGGCAATCGCCACCGCCAAGCCGCCGTCCGCGCAGTCGTGCGCCGAATTTATCAGAAAACGGTCGGCGAGCTTCAGACAGGTTTGCTGCACACGTTTTTCCAAATCCAAATCGAGCGCGGGAACCTCGCCGTTTTCTATCAGCTCGGCGGTCGTCAAACCTAAAACGGTCTGCTCGAATTCGCTCGCCGCCAAATCGTTTTTCGTTTCGCCCAGAAGAGCGATAATGTCGCCTTCGGTTTTGAAGCCCTGCGTGATGATTTTTCGCGCGTCCTCGATTAAACCGACCATGCCGATGGTCGGCGTCGGCAAAATTCCGCGCCCTTCGGTTTCGTTGTAAAAAGAAACGTTTCCCGAAACAATCGGCGTTTCAAACGCCTCGCAAGCCTCTTTCATTCCGTCCACGACTTCCGAAAACGACCACATCACTTCGGGACGTTCGGGCGAGGCGAAATTCAGGCAATTCGTCACGGCAATCGGACGCGCGCCGACGCAGACGTTGTTTCGCGCGGCTTCGGCGACGATTAATTTCGCGCCTTCGCGCGGGCTTATCGCCGTAAATTTTCCGTTTCCGTCCAGACACATCGCGATAGCCCGGCGCGTTTCCTTCACGCGCACGACCGCCGCGTCCGCGCCCGGCAAAACCGCCGTGTTCGTCCGAACCATATAGTCGTATTGCTCGTAAACCCAATGTTTAGAGCAAATATTCGGCGCAGAAAGAAGTTTTTTCAAAACTTGTTCAAAGTTCAAAGTTTCAGGTTCAAGGTTGTTTCGGCGCCGGGCTTTGAACTTTGAACTTTGAACTTTGAACTTTGAACCGTCCATCGGACGCTCGTATTTCGGCGCTTCGTCGGTTACGGCGTCAACCGGCAAATCTGCTTCGAGATTGCCGTTGTGAAAAACTTTCAGGCGATTTCCTTCGACGACGCGACCGACGACCACGGCGTCCAAATCCCATTTGTTGAAAATCTCGACAATCTGTTTTTCGCGCCCGCGATGAGCGACGATGAGCATTCGCTCCTGCGACTCGGAGAGCATCATTTCATAAGCCGTCATTCCGGTTTCGCGCTGCGGCACGAGCGTTAAATCCAGCTCCAAGCCGGTTCCGGCGCGCGCCGCCATTTCCACCGACGAGCTCGTCAAGCCAGCCGCGCCCATATCCTGAATCCCGGCTATCGCGCCCGAACGCATCGCTTCCAGGCACGCTTCGAGCAGAAGCTTTTCCAGAAACGGGTCGCCCACCTGCACGGTCGGGCGTTTTTCCAGCGCCTCGTCGTCAAATTCCGCGCTCGCCATCGTCGCGCCGTGAATGCCGTCGCGTCCGGTTTTCGCGCCGACGTACAAAACCGGATTGCCGACGCCCGACGCCTTGCCGAAAAAGATTTGGTCTTTGCGCACGATGCCGAGAGCGAAAGCGTTAACCAGCGGATTTAAGTTATACGCTTCGTCGAAAACGACTTCGCCGCCGACCGTCGGCACGCCGAACGCGTTGCCGTAATGCGCGATGCCGTCAACGCAGCCTTTTAAAATAGATTTATTTCTGCGCCCGTTTTTCGCGTCGTTCAAAGGTCCGAAACGCAAACTGTTCATCGCGGCAATCGGGCGCGCGCCCATCGTGAAAACGTCGCGCAGGATTCCGCCGACGCCGGTCGCCGCGCCTTGAAACGGCTCGATAAACGACGGGTGATTGTGCGATTCGACCTTGAAAGCGACGCACCAGTCGTCGCCGATGTCGACGACGCCCGCGTTTTCGCCCGGCGGAACGATGACTCTTTCGCCTGCGGTCGGAAGCCGTTTCAGATGCACGCGCGAGGATTTATAGCTGCAATGCTCGGACCACATCACGGAAAAAATTCCGAGCTCGGTCAGCGAAGGCTCGCGTCCCATTATTTTCAGAATTTTCTCGTATTCTTCGGCAGTCAGGTTATGTTCGGCGACGATTTCAGGCGTGATTTTTGTTTCGGTCATCTGTTTGCTTACGTCCGGTGTAGTAAATGAAACAGACATTTTAACTTTTTATATTTGGCGTGTCGA
>DATHBC010000235.1:0-6339 GCA_035296345.1 Pyrinomonadaceae bacterium
TGTAAAGCTGTCGAGAAAAGAAAAATCGCCCACACGGTTGCGCGGGCGAACACGCGAATTTTTCGAGATTGATTAAATTTCATCGCTGCTCTTTTTATTTCTTTATCGTAAATTTGCCGTTTTCCCATTCCAAATCATAAAGCTTTTCGCCGCGCTCGGTGACTTCATAATCAGCGCCTTTTTCAATTACTTTTTTGGCGAAAACCTGCACGGTCGTGCCGTAACGCGGCAGATTGTACGCATTTTTCCGGCTGAATTTCGGAACAGCCTTCGAGGACACGTCCGCCCAGTTTCCGCCGCGGTAATCGAGAAAATAATTCTCTTCCATCATTTCAAAGGATGTGTTGATGCCGACGAGATAGCTGCCGTCCGGGCGCTTGAACAAAGCCATATCCAGACAGCCCTGCGCGCCGTCGCAGCCGCCCGACAGATACCCGTTTTCCGTGTCTTCGATATGCACGTGAGTTTTCAGATAATCGAGCTTCGCCCTGCGGCAATCCTTATCCGTTTTCGGCTCGCAGCCTTCGAGCCTGAAATACTTCTGCGGCAGAAGCATAAAAAAATCGCGCACGGTTTTCGGCTGGTTCGACGCCGCCTCGCCCGTTTCCGTCTTTTTCGGCTGCGGCGTCGCGCTTTCCGCGTCTGAAGCGGGCGCGCCCGGTTCGCCGCCTGGGTTCGCCGCGCCGCTGTCAGCCGTCGTTTGATTGTTACTCGCCCCGGGCGACGAAGTTCCGGCTTCGCGGCACGACGAAGAGAAATTCAGTATTAAAAAGCAAAGGGCGCAAATCGCCGCCAGTTTTATTCGCATAACAGGCTCCTTTCCGGAAAATCGGTAAAAGTTATTTTCTTCTGAATATCCTGAAACCGAAAGCGTCGAGCGCGACGACCGGCAGACCGGCGGCTTTTTTCTCGACGTTCGGCGTAATGTCTTCAAAATTTCCGCCCGCTTCGATTGTTAAACTCCTCAACGTCGCCTTCGAGAATTTCGTCCGCATACCGCGCGGCTTTGCGCTGAAAATAAGCGTCGGCGATAAAAGGCGCGACGAGCAGCGCAAGGGCGAAAACGGTTAAAATTATTGCTGTTGTCAAGTCAAACATTTCAGATTGTTCCCTTTCAGCCGCCCGACTTTCGACCAGCCTTTACCGACGATTTTATTCGCGTGTAAAGACGGCTCAATCCGAGCAAAACGTAGCCGAGCAAAACGTATTCAAAAAACCGGAAGGCGAGCTGCTCGAAAGTGGAAATCTTTCGCAAAACCTCGCCGTCCGATTCCGCCGCGCAGGTGAAATTCTGCGAAACCGAGACGCCTCTGTTGCCGCGCGTGCCGACGCTGATGACGCCGCGCTCCAGGCGGCTTTGCGCCGGGCAGAAAATCCATTCCATCGGCTTGTTATAAACGTAATTGCCCGGCTGGTCGAGCGACATTCCCATCAGGGCGAAAAAGCTGATAACGAGCGCGATGCCGAAACTGCCGCCTTCCAGCTTCGGCGAATTGTTTCCCGCGCGGAAAGCGCCCCAGCCGCCGGCAAGCAAAATCACCGAAGCAAAGCCTTCGACAAAAGCCAGCCCGTAAAAAACGGCGAGAATCGCGCCGATAAAAAGCGCGATTCCGCCGACGATTATCAAAATCCAGACGAAAGAAGGAATTTTTTCGGAAAATTTTCCGCTCATACGCGACCGTAAGTTTCGGTTAATTCTTTTAATCTGGCGACGGCTTCATCCGACAAATCGCCCTCCTGAAAACGCCAATACCAGTTTCCCGAACTCGACGCGGGCAGATTCATTCTTGCTTCATTGCCCAAACCGAGTAAATCCTGCATCGGCGCAACCGCCGTGTTTGCCACGGAAGCCCAGATTGCGCGGATAAAATCCCAGTGAATCTCGCCGCCGCCGGAATCCAGATATTTCAGACAGAAATCGCGCTCGCGGCGAATCTGCGCGTCGTCGCGCGTCGAGCCCGCGCCCGCTTCCGAACGAAACCAGCCGGCGGTCGTGTCGTTGTCGTGCGTTCCGGTGTAGGCGACGCAGTTTTTTATATAATTGTGCGGCAAATCGTGATTTTTCGCATCGCCGCCGAAAGCAAACTGCAAAATCCGCATTCCCGGAAAGCCGAACGAGTCGCGCAGCTCTACCACGTCCGGCGTAATCACGCCCAAATCTTCAGCCCAGAACGGCAAATCGCCGAGCGCATTTTTCAGCGCGTTAAATAAATCCCTTCCGGGCACATTGACCCAGCGCCCGTTTTCCGCCGTTTTATCGCCGCCGGGAACTTCCCACGCCGCCGCAAAGCCTCGGAAATGGTCGACGCGCACGATGTCCACCGTTTTCAGAGTGTGGCGCACGCGCTCAATCCACCAGCGAAAACCGTCAGCCCGCATTTTATCCCAGTCGTAAATCGGATTGCCCCAGAGCTGCCCGGTTCTGGAAAAATAATCGGGCGGAACGCCCGCGACGACTTTCGGCGAGCCGTCCGCGTTCAGCTTAAAATCCGATTGATTGCACCAGACGTCAGCCGAATCGAGCGCGATAAAAATCGGCGCGTCGCCGACGATTTTCACGCCTCGCGCGGCGGCGTAATCTTTAATCGCCAGCCATTGCCGGAAAAACAAAAACTGGTAAAACTTCTGCGCCTGAATCTCCTCGCGCAGGCGCTCGCGCGCCCAATTCAAAGCGCCTTCGTCGCGCAGGCGCAAAGGCTCGTCCCATTCATACCAAGCCTTCTGGTCTTGAGAAAATTTGACGGCGCGATACAGCGCGTAATCGTCGAGCCACGCCGCGTTCTGCTGCGCGAAAGTCTCAAATCTGCCGCGCAAATCGACGCTCGTCGTCGCGCGAAAACGCTCGTAAGCCTTCGGCAAAATCCGGTTTTTCCATTCGTAAACCGCCCCGAAATCAACGCGCTCAAAGGGGAAATCCGGCTTTTGATTGATTTCTTCCCAAGTCAAAAGATTTTCTTCGACCAGCTTTTCGGGCGAAATCAGGTTCGTGTTTCCGGCAAACGCCGAAAAACATTGATACGGCGAATCGCCGTACCCGGTCGGACCTAAAGGCAGAATCTGCCAGTAAGCCTGACGCGATTTTTGGAGAAAATCGACGAATTTATAAGCCTGCTCGCCTAAATCGCCGATGCCGTATTTGCCCGGCAAACTCGTCGGGTGCAATAAAATACCGCTTGCTCTGGGAAAATTCATAAATAATCAAATAACTTTCAATAAATCAATTTTTGCTTTCAAAACAGTGATAAATCAACGCCTTTTTTCCATGATTTTAAAATGTAGATTTTGTTTGTTGTGGAAGCGAACAAAGTTTTAATACATTTGCCGGCTACTTGTCAAGATTTATTTGCAAAATTATCGACAAAAAGCAAATTTAACTTGCCGAGGCGAATTTTCTGGCTAAAACCAGGCTGAGCGAGCCGGTCAGCGTCGGGCTGCCGCCGAGCGAGGAAGCCGTTATCGTCGGGCGGTCCAAGCCCTGCCGGACGCTGCGTTCAGCCAGCGACTGAATCTCGTCTTTAATCAGCGCCCAGGCTTTGACAATGTTGCCGCTGATGACGACCGCCTGCGGGCTGAAGCCGACAATCAGGTTCGAAATTCCGATGCCGAGATATTTGCCGCTTTCCTTTAAAGCTTTGGTCGCGTGAGGCTTCCCTTCGCGCGCCAGCTTGATTAGCTGTTCGAAATTAACGCCGCCGTTTTCGGTCGAGCCGCTGCTGATTTGATAACGATAAACCGAGGCTTTTTCCGAAGCGTGCGCTTCCCAGCAAACGCGGCTGCCGCACGAACACTCGACCGGCGCGTTATCGCCGACAATCATATGCCCGAATTCGCCCGCCGCGCCTTTCTCGCCGCGATAAACCTGCCCGTCAAAAATAATGCCCGTGCCGATGCCTTCGGCGACTAAAACCGTAATAAAATTGCGATGCTTTCTGATTCTTTCCTCGCCGAACCACAACTCCGCCAGCGCCACCGCGTTCGCGTCGTTGTCGACGACGACCGGCAACCCGGTTTTTTCGGTTATTTGCCGGGCTATATCCCAGTTACTCCATTGAAAATACGGAATATAGACCACGTTTCCGTTCGCCTGGTCGGCAATTCCGGGAACGCTGATGCCGACCTCCAAATCATATTCGTTATGCAGCTCGGCGTATTTCGTGACTTTGGCGATGATTTTTTCGCTCATCCGCGCGGCGTCCGGCGAGGTCGGAAAAGTTTCCTTTTCCAGAATCTGACCGGATAAATCCGCCGTCGCAATCGTCGTCCGGCGCGGCGTGACGTCGATGCCGACGGCAACCGGAACTCCGGTTCTGATTTTCAGCAAAGTGGGTTTTCTGCCGCCCGTCGAATCGCCCGTCCCGATTTCTTCGATAAGCCCCGCGTCCTGCAAATCGTCGACGATTGCCGAAACGGTCGAGCGTTGCAGCGCCGTCTCGCGGGAAATCTCGGCGCGGGAAATCGGCGCGCGGTCGCGGACGTAATTTAAAACGATTTGTTTGTTAATTCCGCGAATCGTGTTCGGGCGGGCAATCTGGTTTTTAGCCTTATGCAGGTATATTTTTTTCATAGTCGCAAAAATTCAGGTTCAAAAAGCTTTCCGAAGCGAGCGGGCAAACTTAGTTTGTTGCTTGAACGAACAAACTATTCATAAACCTTTTTCAGAATTTTTTCAACCGCTTTTTAAATTTTTTTTTGATTTGAGATTGATGCGGCAAAAGCGATTGACGATTTAACCTGTTCAGATTCAGAAGTTTCGGATAAAAATCCGCCAATCGGCATATTGCTGAAACGTACTGCGGCAAGCTGTTTTCGTCAAAACAAGTTTTGCGAAAAGATTTTCACTCCGCCGGTAAAGCGGAGTTGAAAACGCCTGTCTCGTAAAGCCAGTTGATTATCCTCAAGCTATCCTGCGGCGAAATATAAGGCAGCCACGCCCGCGTTATCTCGGCGACCGTGCCGCCCTGCGGAATCGAATCCAGCAGCAGGGCGATTGCCGTATCGTTGACGTATGCGACCGGGCGCTCGAGGCTCGAATGCGTCAGGGCGCGCGTCTTTGTGATAATGTCGCCGGCAATGCACGGCGTATCTATTAAGCTTGCCGCGGTTGATAGTTTCAGATACGATTCATCGGATAAAGCCGGATTCGCCCGCGGAATCGCGCGCCGCTCGGACGCTTTTGAAACGGCGCGTTTTTGCCAGAACTCGCTGGTTTTACAAAAACGCGATTCGGAATAGAATTGCCGGGCGAGATTATGATGCCGGGCGACGGTTTCTTCCTGACGGTCTCGATAGAACTGTATCGCCGCCGCGGAATTTTCCGGTCGAGTCAACAGTGTGTGAACGACGAACGCGCTCTGCAAACCGGAATTCATCGCCGCCTGCACGCCCTGCGAGGCGAGCGGGTCGATTGAAAAACAGGCTTCGCCGACCTTTATTAAATTTTCCCCGACAGGCTCTTCGTCGATATAGCCCGTTGCGTCGAAACCTTTCACCCTGCCGCCGAGCGCGCCGCTCAGACAGCCGCGCAAAAGTGTCGATTCGGCAAGCAGCGCGCGATAAAACGATTCCAAATCACGCGCCGCCCGCCCGCGTTTCGCGTCGATAAAGACCATCGCGCTGAAAGCGCCGTCCGGCAAAGCCGCGCCCCAGAACCATTCTTCCCGCCCGGCTTCGACCAGCGTCGCCGAAGCGTCGTCAAGTTTGGGATTGCGCCAGTAAGCGCAGAGCGCAACGGTCGAGGCGGCGGAATAACGTTTTCGCTTTCGTTTAAAAAAAGAGCTTTTCCCGCCGGCTTCGACCAGATATTTCGCCTTGATTTTCAACAAACCCGAATCGCTCCGCACCGGAATATTCCAATGCCGCCGCGTTTCGTCAAAGTGCGGGCGCAGAGCCTGCGCGGGCTGAATCAGAGCGACGCCCGCTTCTTTTGCCGCTTCCAGCAGAATTTGGTCGAATCGTCCGCGATTGACCAGAAATCCATGCTGAGCGGGAAAAGATTTCGTGAAGCCTGATTCATCAGACCATCTGACGACGGCTTTCCCGGGGCGCAGAAACGACGCCGCTTCGATGCGTTCTCTGACGCCGAGCGCGTCGAGCAAAACCAGAATGTTCGGCGGCAGCGATTCGCCGACCTTGTTCTGCGAGTTATCGGTTTTTTCTATTAAACAAACGCTGTGACCTAAAAGCGCCAGCCTGCGCGCAGCGCCCGCGCCCGCCGGTCCGCCGCCGATGACGCAGATTTCGGCGGTTATCTCAGAGCCGGCGTTTTTATATTGAAAATTCATGCGCCGAAATAATCCGGTCTTTGTTCCAGCAGTCGTATGTAGGCTTGCAGGCAGTAAT
>DATHBC010000236.1:0-4839 GCA_035296345.1 Pyrinomonadaceae bacterium
GCAGAATTTTATTTTGTAAACGGCGCAGAGCGGCTGGATTCTGCCGTCAAGCTGTTTCGGTACGACGGCGGAAATATCTTCATTTGAATTCAAAGCAATTTCTGTCAAAGCTCGAATCGCGCCGGCGGTCACAAACGGCAAATCGCAAGCCAGAATTAACGCAAAATCGCTTTCGCAGTTTTTCAGCGCGGCGTGAATGCCGCCGAGCGCGCCGCATTCCGGAAAAACATCGAAAACGAATTCAAAAGACCCGAAGCCTTTTTCAAATTTCGCTTTTTGTTTTTCGTTGATAACGATTTTTACGCGCCCGCCGCAGCCCGTAGAAAGCGCGCGGGCGGCACGCTCCAGAAACGTTTCGCCGCCGGATTTTAAAAAAGCCTTGTCCGTTCCCATCCGCGAGGATTTTCCGCCCGCCAGCACGTAACCTGAAAAATTTTTCGTCATCGCCGATTTCGATTATTAATTTTTTCCGGCTGTATTTCAAACGTCTTAAAGGTCGAATAAAGTTCGCGTATTTTGGCAAACGCGGCGGCGGATGTTATAAAATTGCGCTTGGTAAAAATTATGAAAATGAAATTAATAAACAAATTTATTATTGCCGCCGCGATGATTTTCGCCTCTATCAATTTCGGCTGTAGCTCGAATTTAACCGCCCAATCGACCGCGCAAATCACGCGCGCGGCGATTGACCGCGACACGAAAACCTCTCGTCGCAAAACCAGTTCAAATAAAAAGAAAAAGAAAACGACGACGAGCATCGAAACCGAAATCGATTACCGGTACACGGTCGGCGGTAAAACATACGAAGGCTATTCGGAAAAAGACGGCGACGTGCAGCGTGATTTTCCGGCGGGCGCGCAGGTCGTGGTTTGTTACAATCCCGCCGACCCGGAGGAATCCGACGTTTTTGCGAGCGGTTATAAATGCGGCTAAACAGACAGAGTTTCAGGTTTCAGGTTCCAGGTTCCAGGTTAATTACTCGTCAATCTCTTCACTTGGAACCTGAAACCTGGAACTTCATTTTACCGTTTAAATTCGCCCGAAAAGATTTTTTTCTCGTTTTCGAGACGCGGCGCGACGGTGATGACGACCAGTTTGGAAGTCGGGCAATTGCTTTTTTCCGCCGTGCTCCTGACGGGAACGAGGACGTTCGCTTCGGGAAAATACGTCGCCGCGCATTTTCGCGGAATCGGATACGAAACGACTATAAAATTTTCCGCGCGGCGCGTTTCATCTTCGAAATAGCCGGTTAAATCGACGACCTGACCGTTTTGCAGATTTCGCTCGGCGATGTCGGCTTCGTTCATAAAAATCACGCGGCGCGAGCCTTTGATTCCGCGATAGCGGTCGTTGTTCTCGTAGACGGTCGTATTGAACTGGTCGTGCGCGCGAATCGTCGTCATCAGTAATTCGCCGTCTTTTAATTCAATGCGGCGCAGCGCGCTCGTTTTAAAAAGCGCCTTTCCGGCTGTGTTCGGAAACACGCCCTCGCGCGGCGGGTTCGGCATGTAAAAGCCGCCCGGCTTGCGGATTTTCTCATTATAATTTTCGCAGCCCGCCACGACGCGCGAAATCGCTTCGCGTATACGGTCGTAATCGGAAACAAGCCCGTCCCATTGAACGGTCGTTTTTTCGCCCAGAACCGCTTTCGCCAGTTGGGCGACAATCCACGGCTCGCTGCGCAGGTGTTCCGACAGGGGCTCGAAAATTCCTTTCGACATCTGCACCTGAAGCATCGTGTTTTCGGTCGAAACGAATTGCTCGACGCGGTTCTGAAAATCTTTTTCCGAGCGTCCGAGACACGGCAGAATCAGGGATTTTTTGCCCGTCACCAGCGCCGTCCGGTTAAGCTTGGTCAGAACCTGCGCCGTCAGATTGCAGTTTCGCAAAGCCTCAGCCGTGTAATGCGTGTCGGGCGTCGCGCTCAGAAAATTTCCGCCCATCGCAAAAAAAACTTTGGCGCGCCGCCCGTGCATCGCCAGAATGGCTTCGACCGTATCGAAGCCGTCTTTTTCGGGCGTTTTAAAATTAAATTCCTTTTCCAGATTGGCGCGAAAATCCGGGCGCATTTTTTCCCAGATGCCCATCGAGCGGTCGCCCTGCACGTTGGAATGACCGCGCACCGGGCACAATCCCGCGCCCTGCCTGCCGATATTTCCGCGCAGAAAGTGCAGGTTGGCGATGTCCTGAATCGTCTCGACGGCGTGTTTGTGCTGCGTTACGCCCATCGCCCAGCAGGTGATTGTCCGGTCGGCTTCGGCATACATTTCGGCGGCTTGCTCGATTTGCTCGCGCGTCAAGCCGCTTTGCTGCAAAATATCTTCCCAACCGATTTTTTCCAGATTTTCGATGAATTCGTCGAATCCGAAAGTTTTTTCGTCGATAAACTTTTGGTCGAAAACCGCGCCGGAATTTTGTTTTTCCTTATCCAGCAGCGACTTCATCGTTCCTTTCAAAAACGCCATATCGCCGCCGATGCGCAGCGGCAGATGCAAATCGGCGAGCTCGGTCGGGTGATTTCCCAGAACGTCGACGGGGAATTTCAAGGGATTCGGGTAATGCTGCGGGTTCGGGTTGACGAAATTCATCAAACCGGCTTCGGGCATCGGGTTAACGGCGATAATGCGCGCGCCGTTTTGTTTCGCTTTTTGCAGCGACGACATCATTCGCGGCGCGTTCGTTCCCGGATTCTGCCCGATAATGATGATTAAATCCGTGTTTTCCAAATCTTCCAGACGAATGCTCGCCTTGCCCAATCCGATTGAATCGACCAGCGCGACGCTCGTCGATTCATGGCACATATTCGAGCAGTCGGGCAGATTGTTCGTGCCGAATTGACGCGCGAATAATTGATAAAGAAACGCCGCTTCGTTCGATGTTCTGCCGGAAGTGTAGAAAACGGCTTCGTCGGGCGAGGCGAGAGAATTCAGCTCGGCGGCGAGCGTTTGAAAAGCGTCTTCCCACGAAACCGGCTCGTAATGGGTCGCGCCCTCGCGCAAAATCATCGGCTCGGTCAATCGTCCCTGCGCATTGAGCCACCGGTCGGTCTGCGCGGACAATTCGGCGACGCTGTATTCGGCGAAAAATTCCGGCGTCAGGCGCTCGGTCGTGCCTTCGTCAGCCATCGCTTTCGCGCCGTTTTCGCAAAATTCGGCAAATGTGCGATGCTCCGGCGGGTCAGCCCACGCGCAGGATTGGCAGTCGATGCCGCCCTTTTGATTTAATTTGAGCAAAGCCCGCGTGCCGCGCACGACGCCCATTTTCCCGTAAGTATTTTTCAGCGTGTCGGTAATCGCGCCGAGCCCGGCGGTGGTGTTTTTTATCTCGCCGACTTCCAGCTTGCCGAGGTCGCCGCCGGAAAATTCCGAATTTGTATTGCCGTGTTCGGATTTCATAATTTTCTAAGCTTCAAGAGTAATTCTTTCCATTCCCGTGTAAACGTTAAAACGATTTTCGCGCACAAAGCCGAGCAGGGTGACGCCGAAAAAATCGGCGGCTTCGGCGGCGAGGCTCGACGGCGCGCCGACCGCCGCGATAACCGGAATCTGCGCCATGACCGCTTTTTGCACCAGCTCGAAACTGGCGCGCCCGCTCAGGAATAAAATTTTATCGGCGAGCGGAATTTCACCCGATAAAAACTTTGCGCCGATTAGTTTATCGACGGCGTTGTGTCGCCCGACGTCTTCGCGCAGTTCGAGCAGATTTCCGCCCGCTTCGAACAAGGCGGCGGCGTGCAGCCCGCCCGTGCGGTCGAAAACTTTTTGCGACTCGCGCAATCTCGCCGAAAGCTCGTGAATCGTCGCCGCCGCGACTTTCGGGAAATCTCTTTTTCCGAGTTTTTTCGCGCCCGTTTCCAGCGCCTCAAGCGAGCTTTTGCCGCACACGCCGCAGCTTGAAGTCGTATAAAAATTTCGCTCGATGCGGTTCAGATTTATTTCGACGTTGCTTTGTAAATCGACGCGCACGGTGTTTTGCAGCTGACCGAGCCTGCCGCAGTGTTTGATGGACGAAATCTGATTTTTGTTTTGGAGAATGCCTTCGGTAAAGAGAAATCCGGCGGCAAGCTCGAAATCGTTTCCGGGCGTGCGCATCGTGATGGAAACGGCTCGATGCCGAATTTTCCCGTTTTCAGCGGTTGGGAAGCCGAGACGAATTTCGAGCGGTTCCTCGGCGGCGAGCGCGTCCGTTTCCGATTCTTTTAATTGATTTCGGGAAACGCTCCGAATCGAAAAAATCTTTTCGGCAAAACCGCCCGTCTCCGCCGTTTGCCGCCGCGCCGTTTTCATATTCCGACGATAAAACAAACGCGATTGATAAAGCAAGCCGGTAAAAAATTCAAGGTTCAAAGTTTAAGGTTTAAAGTTTAAGGTTCAAGGTTTAAGGTTCGAGGTTTAAAGTTTTATAAGTAACGAGCCTGAAAACCTAACACTTCGGGCTTTGAACCTTGAACCTTGAACCTTGAACCTTGAACTAACCTACGATTTGCCAGGCGGATTCGGTTTTCAGCAGCTTGCTCATCAGGGCGGCGTGGACGGCGTGACCGCTTTTATAGGCTTTGATTCTGCCGCGCACCGGCATGCCCAAAAGAGCGAAATCGCCGATGATGTCGAGAATTTTGTGGCGCACGAATTCGTTTTGAAAGCGGAGCGGATTTTCGTTGAGCATTCCTTCCGGCGTCAGGACAATCGCGTTGTCGAGCGAGCCGCCGCGCGCCAGGTTCGCCTTGCGCAGCATTTCGATTTCCGTGGTGAAACCGAAAGTGCGCGCCGAAGCGATTTCCTTTCCGAACGAGCCGTTCGTCATTTCAAAATTGAAAGACTGCCGGCGGATAAACGGGTG
>DATHBC010000237.1:0-6851 GCA_035296345.1 Pyrinomonadaceae bacterium
ATTCCAAATTTCAGATTCCAGATTACGCAGTTCTGAAGTTTGGAATTTGGATTCTGGAATTTTCAATTTTAGGGGTATGGTGTCAATGGTTAGCATGGAGGTCTCCAAAACCTTAGGTCCGGGTTCGAGTCCTGGTACCCCTGCCATTTAAATTTTAGGAGAAACAAAAGTGTCAGAAGCAATTGACACCGTAGATAATAATAAGGAAGGCAAAGGCGGCGCCGGGCAATTTGTGCGCGAGACGCGTGAGGAGCTTTCGAAAGTTTCCTACCCGTCGTCGGAAGACGTGCGAGGGACGACTGTCATCGTCATCATCAACGTCATCTTTTTTGCCGTTTTCTTATTTTTAGTTGATCGCGGCTGGACGTATGTGCTGGAAGGCTTTACGTGGCTGGTCAACAAAATTGCGGGAATTTAAAAAATGAAGCAGTGGTATTTTATCCATACTTATTCCGGGCATGAGAACAAGGTCGTGGAAAGTCTGAAGGCGCGCATACGCGACCTTGAGCTTGGCGATTTGATTACGTCCGTTCTTTTGCCGAAGGAAACGGTGGTGGAAATGCGCGGCAACAAGCGCATCGAATCGAGCCGGATGTTTTATCCCGGCTACGTTCTGGTCGAAATCGAATGCGACGACCGCGGACGAATTCCCGACAACGTTTTTCACGCAATTAAATCGACGCCGAAAGTTACGGGTTTTTTAGGCGGAAAAAATCCGACGCCGCTGACGCAGGAAGAAGTCGACCAGATTGTTCATAACGTCGAGATTGCGGCGGAAAAACCGAAGCCGAAATTCACATATACCATCGGCGAAATTGTGAGAATCAAATCCGGTCCGTTTGCGAGCTTTACCGGAAAAGTCGAAGAAGTAAACGAAGAAAAAACGACTCTGAAAGTGACCGTCACGATTTTCGGACGCTCGACGCCCGTCGAATTGAGCTTTCTGGACGTTGAAAAAGTTACGTTTGCGGAAGAAGAATGAACCGATTTGGGATTTGGGATTACGGATTTCGGATTAAAGCTTTAGTAAATGGCAAATCCCAAATCCGCAATCCCAAATCCCAAATCAGAATGAGGACATTTTCGGATTGTCTTGGAAATAAAAATCCGAAATCGTAAATCGAAATTATGGCGAAAAAAGTAACAGGTTACATTAAATTACAGATTCCCGCCGGAAAAGCGAATCCGGCTCCGCCGATTGGTCCCGCGCTCGGACAACACGGCGTCAACATTATGGAGTTTTGCAAGGCGTTCAACGCGAAAACCGCC
This sequence comes from Pyrinomonadaceae bacterium, assembly GCA_035296345.1. Lineage (GTDB taxonomy): Bacteria > Acidobacteriota > Blastocatellia > Pyrinomonadales > Pyrinomonadaceae > JALZHR01. The sequence continues at coordinate 1,270 of DATHBC010000237.1, forward strand.
AACGACGACCCGGACATGAAAGTGCCGGTCGTGATTACGGTTTTCGCCGACCGCTCGTTTACGTTTGAAACGAAAACTCCGCCCGCCGCCGATTTGATTCGCAAGGCGTCGGGCATTCCGAAAGGCTCGGGCAAACCGAACCGGGAAAAAGCCGGAACGATTTCGCGCGCGCAAATCGAAGAAATCGCCCGCAAAAAAATGCCGGATTTGAACACGACGAATCTGGAATCGGCGGTCAAGACGATTGAAGGCACGGCGAAAAGCATGGGCTTAACAGTTGAAGGGTAAAGGCTAAGGGATAAAGGCTAAAGTAAAGAGAAATATCTTTCGCCTTTCTCGCTCAACCTTCGTCCTTGTAGAAAAAGGGAGAAATGTCCTGCGATAAAAAAGTCGCAAATTTAAAAACATTTCGTTTGAACCTGATATTAAAATGGCTAAAGTAGGTAAAAAATACAGAGCGGCTCTGGAAAAAATCGAGCCGAACAGAAAATACACGCTCGAAGAAGCGATTGGCAAAGTCAAGGAAATCGCTTTTGCGAAATTTGACGAAACCGTCGAATTGACGATGTGGCTCGGCGTCGACCCGCGCAAAGCCGACCAGATGGTGCGCGGAACCGTGGTTCTGCCGAACGGTCTGGGCGGCAAGGCGAAATTCGTCGTGGTTATCGCGCAGGGCGATAAAATCCGCGAAGCCGAAGAAGCCGGCGCGGATATTGCCGGCGGCGAGGAAATCGTCGACCGCATCAAAGGCGGCTGGCTGGAATTCGACGCGCTGATTGCGACGCCCGATATGATGGGCAAAGTCGGTCAGCTCGGAAAAATTCTCGGACCGCGCGGTCTGATGCCGAACCCGAAGACCGGAACGGTGACGATGGACGTGCGCACGGCGATTCAGGAAACGAAAGCCGGTAAGGTCGAATACCGCGTCGATAAAACGGGCGTCATTCACGCGCCCGTCGGAAAAGTTTCTTTCGACGACGAAAAGCTCCGGCAGAATACGAAAGTTTTGATGGACGCCGTCATCAAGGCAAAGCCGCAGACGGCGAAAGGTCGCTACGTCAGGAAAGTAAACCTGGCGGCGACGATGAGCCCGGGCGTTCTGCTCGATGAATTAGCTTTAGTATAAGGAGTGAGGGAATAGAAAATGAAAACAAGAGCAGAAAAACAGGAAATTTTAGACACCCTCACCGCAGGGTTTCAGCATTCGAAATCGGCGATGGTCGTCAGCTTTAACAAGCTGACCGTCGCCAAAGACCAGGAATTTCGCAATCAACTGCGCGATGTGGGCGCGAAATATCAGGTCGTCAAAAACACGCTGGCGCGCTTAGCCGTCAAGGGAACGCAGCTCGAAGGCGCAACCGACCATTTTAAAGGCGTGACGGCTGTCGCGTGGACGGACACCGACCCGGTCGTGCTGTCGAAAACAGTTTCGAAATTCGTCAAGGACAACGCCGAAGTGTTTACTTTTAAGGTCGGCGTCGTCGACGGAAGAGTAGTCGACTTAAAGCAGGTCGAGGAACTCGCCAGCTTGCCGTCGAAAGAAGTGCTTATTTCCAGGATTCTCTTCCTGCTCAATGCTCCGGCGCAGCGCGTCGCGACGGTTATCAATGCCGTTCCGCGCAATCTCGCCATCGTCATTAAGCAAATCGGCGACGCGAAGCCCGAAACCACTCAGCCGGAACAAAAAACGGCTGAGCCGGCTGTAGCGGAAAAGGCTGAAGAAGCTGCGCCTGCGGAAGAAGCGAAACAGGAAGAAACTGCGACGGCAGCGCCCGAAGCAGCCGCCGAAACGCAGGAGGAGCAAGCACCGACGCTGGAAGCCGAAAGCGCCGCGAGCGAGGAAACTCCAGCCGCCGCGCCGGAAGCGGAAGAAAAGTCGGAAGAGTAAAGAGATTTTAGATTTGCGATTTTCGATTGAATAAGAATATTTCAATTTGAAAATCGCAAATTTCAAAAAGCCGGAGCCAAGGAAAACGAGCGAAGCGATTGTCAGGTCGCTTTTGCGGCTCGGATAAATTCGGACGGAGATGCAACCAGATGAAGTTATCCCGTGGGTTCTGACGGCTGACATAAAGCGAAACTATCTTTATTTGATAGTTTTAAAACAATAAAACAAAAGAACCCTAAATAAGGAGAGATTAAATTAAAATGGCACTTACACAAGATGAAGTTGTTGATTATTTGAAGGGCATGACCCTTTTGGAAGCGAGCGAGCTCGTCAAGAGACTGGAAGAAACTTTCGGCGTTTCGGCGGCGGCGGCGGCAGTCGCGGCGGCTCCGGCAGCGGCGGCGGGCGGCGGCGACGCGGCTCCGGCGGAAGCGGAAAAAGATTCGTTCGACGTTATTTTGCAGGCGGCTGGCGCGGCGAAAATCAATGTTATCAAAGTCGTCCGCGAAATCACCGGCTTGGGTCTGAAAGAAGCGAAAGACCTGGTTGACGGTGCGCCGAAAGCCGTAAAAGAAGGTGCATCCAAAGACGAAGCTGAAAGCATCAGAGTCAAACTGGCAGATGCCGGCGCGACGGTTGAAGTTAAATAGCTTGCTTGTTAGAATAAAAGGCAAGCGGTATTTTCTTTAATTATAAACTATCGCTTGCCGATTTCGCTCTTTTGAAGCTCAAAGCGAATTTTTGAGTTTTTGGTTGGTTTTTTCCGAGACAGAACGGGAGAATAGGTGTCCTTTTTCGGCACACTCAGAAAATTTATTTCGTAGCAGTCGCTGCTAATTTTAAGCGGTCTGGGCAGGCTTTGCCCTCGACCGCATTTGCCGTCTTTGTTGAAAAATTGTTTGCTGAGGATTCGTTTTTTATTCGCAACGATTACGAATACTACCAGCAAAACGCATACAAAGCAACAGAAATTTTCTTCAAAATTTTAAAAATATGATTGCCAATCCGCTCCAAACAAATACCAACGGTTTAGGTCGCCGCACAAGCCAGGCGCCTAAGCGCGTGGACTTTTCAAAAATTTATACTACGGCACGCATCCCGAACCTGATTGAGGTTCAGCGTGAATCATACAATCGTTTTCTGCAGATGGATTTATTGCCGGAAGAGCGCGACCAGATTGGATTGCAGTCGGTCTTCGCCTCGGTTTTTCCGGTTTCGGATTTTCGCGGCACGGCGACGCTGGATTTTGTCGAATATCAAATCGGCAACTGGCAATGTAAATGCGGCTTGCTGGAAGGTCTGGATCACCTGCGCGCCAACTGTAAAGACTGCGGCTCGAAAATCAAAGTCGACCCGTTCAGCCCGGCGGAAGTTCTCTGCGGAAACTGCGGAATTTTCAACTCGGTGCGCCCGAAGCTTTGTTCGAACTGCGGCGAGCCGGTCGGTTTGAAACACAAGCACGACCAGCAGGAATGCCAGGAACGCGGCATGAGCTATTCGGTTCCGCTGAAAGTCAAAATCCGCCTGACGGTTTACGACAAAGATGCGGAAACCGGCGTTTCGACGATTCGGGACATCAAGGAAGAAGACGTTTTCTTCGGCGAGATTCCGCTGATGACCGACAACGGAACGTTTATCATCAACGGCACGGAGCGCGTTATCGTTTCGCAGCTTCACCGCTCGCCCGGCGTGTTTTTCAAAGGCGACCGCGGAACCTACGTGGCGAAAGTCATCCCGTATCGCGGCTCGTGGATCGAGTTTGAATACGACCAGAAAAATATTCTTTACGCGCGTCTCGGCAAACGCAAAATCCTGGCTTCGATTTTCCTGCGCGCTCTGGGTTTGTGGCTCAGCCCGCAGGTCGAGATGAAAAATCTTTCGGATTCGATTCTGGAAGAAGTCATCAAGAACTCGAATTTTTCGGACGGCGATATTTTAAAATTATTTTACGCCACCGACGAAGTGCGCCCGCAGAAAGGTCGCCTGTTCGTTAAAATCAAACCGGAAGGCGACAGCAACGTCGTCGGGATGCGCTCGGAATCGGAAATTAAGGGCAAGGACGAGCCGGTCGTCCGCGCCGGAAAGAAAATCACCACTTCCGCCTTGCGCGAAATGCGTAAATTGGGCGTTCAGGAAATCGAAGTCGGGCAGACGGATTTCGAAGGCGCGTTTGCGCTGGACGATGTAATCAACACGGAAACGGGCGAAGTGATTCTGGAAGCCAACACCGAGCTGACTTCCGCTAAATTGCAGCAGTTGATTGAAGAAGGCGTGGAAAGCTTTACGGTTTTCTTCCCGGAGCGAGACACCATCGGCAACGTGATTGCGCAGACTTTGAAAAAAGACACGATTACCAAGCCGGTCGATGCGCTGCTGGAAATTTACCGAAAGATGCGCCCGGGCGACCCGCCGACCGTGCCGACCGCTTACAAATTACTGGAAGGAATGTTTTTCGACGCCCGCCGCTTCGATTTATCGCGCGTCGGTCGCTTGAAATTCAACATCAAGATGGGCAGACCGGAAAAAGACCGCATCAACGACCCGCTGCTGTCGGCGTCGGATTTTACGGAAGTCGTTTCTTATCTGCTGCGGATGAAAAAAGACGTCGAGCATTTCGGACAGGACGATATTGACCATTTGGGCAATCGCCGCGTCCGCGCCGTCGGCGAGCTGCTGGAAAACCAGTTCCGCATCGGTCTGGAAAGAATGGAACGCGCCATCAAGGAAAAAATGTCCATCCAGCAGGATATGTTTACGACGATGCCGCGCGACCTCGTGAACGCGAAACCCGTGACGGCGGCGGTTCGCGAATTTTTCGGTTCGTCGCAGTTGTCGCAGTTTATGGACCAGACGAATCCGCTTTCGGAAATCACGCACAAGCGTCGTCTTTCGGCATTGGGACCGGGCGGACTGTCGCGTGAACGCGCCGGATTCGAAGTCCGCGACGTGCACCCGACGCATTACGGTCGCATCTGCCCGATTGAGACGCCCGAAGGTCCGAACATCGGTCTGATTTCGTCTCTCTCGTGCTTTGCGCGCATCAACGAATTCGGTTTTATCGAATCGCCGTATCGCAAAGTCGAAGACGGTCGCGTCGTCGAATACGTCAAGATTTTAAACGGCGCGGACACTCGATTTAAGCCGAACGAGCACGTTCGTCTCGAAGACGTCGAAGCGGCAAACGCCGCGCTGAAAGAAGGGCAGCGCCGCGCCGAGTTCGAGCCGGAGCCGTTTTACCTGACCGCCTGGGAAGAAGATAAATGGATTATCGGGCAGGCGAACATCGAGCTGGACGAAAAAGGCTACATCGTCAATGAACGCAACGCTTCGCGTAAAGCCGGAGAATTTATTACGGCGACGCGCGAAGAAATTCAGTATCTGGACGTTTCGCCGAAACAGCTTGTTTCGGTCGCCGCCAGCTTGATTCCGTTTCTCGAAAACGATGACGCGAACCGCGCTTTGATGGGCTCGAACATGCAGCGTCAATCCGTGCCGCTGCTCCGCGCCGAGGCTCCGTACGTCGGAACCGGCATGGAACAGGTCGCGGCGCGCGATTCCGGCGCGGTCGTCGTGGCGAAACGCGACGGCATCGTCGATTACGTCGACTCGGAACGCATTATCATCAAAGCCGACCACAACGTTGACGGCACGATTTCGCGCGAGGTGACGGCGGATATTTACTCGCTGGTCAAAT
>DATHBC010000238.1:0-3536 GCA_035296345.1 Pyrinomonadaceae bacterium
GAATTGGGACTTCTTGGAATGATTATCCCCGAAGAATACGGCGGCGCAGGGTTAGACACGGTTTCATACGCGCTGGCGCTGGAAGAAATCGCCCGCGCCGATGCGTCGGTCGCCGTGATTGTTTCGGTGACGAATTCGGTCTGCTGCTACCCGATTTTGAGCTTCGGGACCGAGCGGCAAAAGCAAAAATATCTCGTTCCGCTGGCAAAGGGCGAAACTCTGGGCGCGTTTTGTCTGAGCGAGCCGCAAGCCGGAAGCGATGCGACGAATCAGAAAACGCGCGCCGTCGACGGCGGCGATTATTACATCTTAAACGGCACGAAATCCTGGGTGACGAACGGCGGCGTCGCGGGCGTTTATCTCGTTATGGCGACGACCGGCGAGCGCGACGGCAAAAGGGAAATCACGGCGTTTCTGATTGACGGCGACGCGGAAGGCTTAAAGGTTTCGTCCGTCGAGCACAAGCTCGGTCAGCGCGCTTCGCAAACGACCGAAATGAGTTTGACGGACGTCAAGGTTCCGAAAGAAAACGTGCTGGGCGGCGTCGGCAGCGGGATGAAAGTCGCTTTCGGCTCGCTCGACAACGGTCGCATAGGAATCGCCGCTTTATCGGTCGGCATCGCCCGAGCCGCTCTGGAAGAAGCGACCCGGTATGCCAAAGACCGCACCGCTTTCGGTCAGCCGATTGCCGAATTTCAGGCAATTCAACACAAGCTCGCCGATATGCACACCGAAACCGAAGCCGCGCGATTATTGACCTTACGCGCCGCGGCGATGAAAGACGCCGGAAGCAGGAACGTCGGCGTCTACAGTTCGATGGCGAAACTTTATGCTTCGGAAAACGCCAACAAAGTCTGCGCCGAAGCCATCCAGATTCACGGCGGCAACGGCTACTCGCGCCACTACAACGTCGAAAAATATTATCGCGACGCCCGCATCACGACCATTTACGAAGGGACGAGCGAGATTCAGCGCATCGTGATTTCGCGCGGGATTTTGAAGGATTGATTTTCTTCCGATTGGGTTTAAGCGGCGGGCTCAACGTCTTCGATTATATTGCTGCTTATAGAAGCGAGCCTAACTTCGACGGCTCGCCCTTCGTTCATTGCATCTCGCAGCGCGGCGAGTATTCGTTCAAACGCAGGATTCTCATCCGACAGCAGGTAGAACTGCGCGGACTCCAGGAAAGCGACTTCAATCTGAGCCGTGCCCGGCGATTCGAGAATCCGCACGGCTGTCATATTTCGCGAGAATTGCGCGTTTTCACTCATATTAATTAAAACCTTCCGGCAGCGAGCTAAATCGACACAAATGATTTTCCGCCTTTCTCAGCAAGTCGTCAAACCGGCGTAAGCCAGCAGCGTCGCATCCGTCGCCGTGTAATTCGGGTCGGTCGTAAACTGCGTTCCCGCCGAGTTTGCCGGCGTGTAAGCCGAGCCGGGCTGGATTGAATACATCGAGACGTTGGCGCTCGCGTGACAGGTCGTATTTTCCTGCGCCGCCAGCCACGTGCTCAGCAGCACCGGCTTATCGAACATCGAAGGGTCGATGACGTAAGCGAGCGAGAAGCTGATTTTGCCGAGCGAGACTTTTACGCGAATCAGCGGCGCGACGTGATACCACCAGGTTACGCAGCAACCGCCCCATTTATCGGCTTTGACCGCTAAACGGTCGCTGCCCTGATTGGCGAAGCTGAACACTTTCTCGCAGCAGTATTTATACTTGGTCGTAATTATCCAGCGCATCTTATGAGCGCGGGCGTAGCAGCCGTCCCGAACGTATTGAAACGGAATACACGGTGAAATATCATACGGACCCGGAAGATGACACGACTGCTTCGCGCAAAAATCGAATATCTCTTTCGCTTTAGCGTAATTCGGGACTGTTTTCTGACATAAATTGAAAGCCCCCCACTTTAAACGCTCGTTGACGACGTTAAAGACGGTCGGGTCAATTCCCCGGACGTTGATTTTGATTGATTTGGACGGTTCTTTTTCCAGAACGCGCGCCTTGAGAAATCTTTCGGCTTCGTCGGCGGCGGGCGTCTCTATTTTTTCGACGACTCCTCTTTTCGGGTCGAGTACTGCTCTGACCGGCTCGCCTTTTTTGATGACGCTTCGCAGACGAGACAAAGTTTCTGCGCCCGATTTGACTGATGAAGCGAGCGTAAATATCTGCTGCCGTTCGTTAAAGAGAATTTCCTGTCCTTCTGTGCCTTCGCGTACCGCCGCAACGGTCAAAATATCCGTATCTCTCTCTTTTGCCATAGTAAAATACTCCTTTTTTTCCGGCTTGTCGCTGTTTGAAAGTCGATACAGCCGGTGGTTTGAATTGATTTTTTTAGCAAGACCTTTGTCCGCCTTTTTAAGGCATAAACGCCGAGTCGATTTCCGTAAATCGTTTTCGTCCCGGGACGAATTATCCTGCTGTGAAACAAAAAAAAGACAACACTCGAATTCGTCCGCTCAAAACTAGCAGCCTGTCGTTGAAATGCGTTCGGACAGACGGCGGTTTTGCTTAAAATCTTTCGCCGGTTTTCAGTAAAGCCGGCGGGAATTTCACCCTGACGAATTAGATTGTTGTCGGTTACTTCTTTAACCTGACGAGAATTAAATTTTATTTTGCACTGTCGTTGATAAACTTTAAAATATTTCGCGGTCAGAGTTAATAAGCGCGCGCAAAAATGACGCGTTTATTCGAGGGTTTGCCGGAATAAACGTCCGCGCCTGCTTCTGCGGGCGCGTCCATTGGAATGCAGCGAATCGTGGCTTTGGTTTCTTCCTTGATTTTTTCTTCGGTTTCGCCGCTGCCGTCCCAATGCGCGGAGATGAAGCCGCCTTTTTCGATTTGCGTTTTGAAATCTTCCCAAGTATCGACGCGGAAAGTATTCTGCTCGCGGAAATGCAGGGCTTTTTGATAGATGTTTGTTTGGATTTCGTCGAGCAAATCCGCGACGTAACCGGCAACGCCTTCGAGCGAACGACTTTCTTTGGTTAAAGTATCGCGGCGGGCGACTTCGATTGTGCCGTTTTCCAAATCTCTCAAGCCGATGCCGAGGCGCACGGGAACGCCGCGCAGCTCGTATTCGGCGAATTTCCAGCCCGAACGCTGCTTGTCGTCATCGTCGTATTTGACGCTGATTCCTTTGGCTTTCAGTTCTTCAAAAATCGGATTAACCTTTTCCGAAATCCGCGCCAAATCTTCTTCCGACTTGTAAATCGGCACAATCACGACCTGAACGGGCGCCAGACGCGGCGGCAAAACTAAACCGTTATCGTCGGAATGAGCCATAATCAGAGCGCCCATCAGGCGCGTCGAAACGCCCCACGAAGTCGCCCACGGATATTCCAATTTTCCTTCTTTGCTGGTAAACTGCACGTCGAAAGAGCGCGAAAAATTTTGCCCCAGAAAATGCGAAGTTCCGGCTTGCAGGGCTTTTCCGTCCTGCATCAAGCCTTCGATGCAGTAGGTTTCTTCCGCGCCCGCAAATCTTTCGTTCGGCGTTTTCAATCCTTTCAGAACGGGCAGAGCCATCC
>DATHBC010000239.1:0-7893 GCA_035296345.1 Pyrinomonadaceae bacterium
TTGTCGAAGATGTGATTGCCGGAGGTCATGACGTCGATGCCGGCATCGAAAAGCTCTTCGGCAATCGAAGGCGTGATGGAAAAGCCGCCGGCGACGTTTTCGGCGTTCATTAAGGCGACGTCGATTTTGTATTGCTCGCGCAAATCCTGAATCCGCTCCAGAACGGCGCGGCGACCCGGTCGCGCGACAACATCAGCGAGAATCAAAACGTTCATAAATAAAAAGTTCAAAGTTTAAGGTTCAAAGCTCAAAGTCAGACGACCTCTTTAACTTTGAACTTTGAACCTTAAACTTTGAACTAAAATGTTATAGCGAAAGAGAACCGCGAAAGCCGTGTAAACGCTTGAATTGAACCTGTTTCTCAACAGGTGGGCGACCTATGATGCTTTTCTCTGCGAGAAAGCATCTAAGCCGAGTTCTCCGGCAAGTCTTTTACGCTGAAAGATTGCACTGAAAACGGCATCGGTCTCCCAAGGATTCAAATGTTGGCTCAATTATCATTGCGTTTTTTCACGCACCTTGCAGTAGCTTTCTTCCGCCTAAAAAGATTGTAGCACAGGCAAGTGAAAAGTGAATAGTGAAAAGTGAATAGTGAATGGCGGAAAATTAAAAACTTTTCACTATTCACTTTTCACTTTTCACTATTTTCACTGTTCCATTTCAAATTCCTGCGTCGCGGCAGCTTCGCCGCGTTGTTTCAGGACGCGGTCGAGCATTTCGGCGCATTCGGCGCTGCGCGAGGCGAGCTGCTGGTCGGTTTGTTCCTGCGCGCGTTTGAGCTGGTAAAATTCGTCGGCGATGTGCAGCGCGGCTAAGATGGCGACTTTCAGGCTGTCGACCGTCAGCGTGCCGGAGGAAATCTCGCGCATTTTGCCGTCCACGTATTCAGCCAGGCGCATGATGTATTCATTATCGCCGTCAGAGCGTATGTTGTATGTCTGGTTGTAGATTTCGACCCGGATTGACTGCGCCGCCTGTTCGCTTTTACTTTTGTTTCCAATCATATGCTGCAAATCTCTAACGCTGCAAGACCTCCGAGACCTCCGGTTCGATGACCGTGATGGCGTCGAGCATCGCCTCGATTTTCAGTTGAATCGCGTCGCGCTCGCTCATCAGGCGTTCGATTTTTTCCTCGAGCCGCGTTTTTTCTTCCAGCAGGCTGCTGACCTCGTGGCGCAGGCTGTTGGTCTCGCGTTCCAGTTTTTCCTTTTCCTCACGCATCTTTTTGGCAAATTCGATGGTGAGATAAATTTTGTCTTCAAGATGCGAAAATTTTTCCATTCCGGCTAGACCGTTCATTCTTTTCTCCACAAAAAGGTTTGTGCAACTGATTATGTTCAGAAAGCGCAAAAACTTCAAGTGTTTTCTTAAGCTTTTGGGATTTTTTTAATTAAAAGTCGTTAAAAAGCCAATGCGGCGCAAATAAATTTCCGCTGTTTTGTTAAACAGCATTTTACCTGCAATATGAATCAAACACCCGCAATATGAATCAAACGCCCGCAATATCAATCAAACGCGCGCAATATCAAACTTTCACTGGCAATACGAAACTTTTACACGCAATCGTGTACTTTCGCCCGCAATATCAAACTTTCATGCGCAAGACGCAATTTTCACCGGTTTTTCATTCCTCGACTACATTCGCCTGATAAATTCTCTGTTTTGCGCCTAAATCGCGTTCGAGAATCTGCAAAATCCGCGTGTGAACCGCTTCGGCTTCCGCTTCGGTCAGAGTTCTTTCGTCGCTCCGGTATTCGAGCCGAATCGTGATTGAGCGTTCGTCCTTTATTCCCGTTTCGTAAACATCGACAAACTCGACTTTACGAAGAAGCTCGAAGCCCTGCGCTTCGACGGTTTGCTTGATTCGGGCAAAGCTCACGGAGCGTCCGGCGTGCAGCGAAACGTCGCGCAGAATCGCCGGATAAATCGAAAGCGGTCGATACGAAACGTCCTTTTGTTTCGCCTGGAGCAAAGTCTGCAAATCTATTTCGGCGACGAAAACCGGCTGGCGGAATTTATAGGCGGCGGCGATTTCGTCATTCAGGCGACCGATTGTGCCGACCGGCTTTCCGCCGAAACGAATCTCTGCGGATTGCCCGCGCCGCAGATGTTTGACGTCTTTCGCGGCAAATTCGAGCGCGGGCAGATTGATGGCGTCAATCGCCGTTTCGAGCGCGCCTTTGGCGTCGTAAAAATCAAGCTCGCGCGCGGGCGTCGCTTTTCCTTCGAGCATTTCGCCGCCCGATAAGGCAAGCGCGAAAAGCTCCTGCTCTTTGGGCAGGCTGTCTTCGTTGGCGGTCGCCGCGAAAACTTTTCCCAGTTCGAAAAGCCGGACGTTTCGCTGCTGGTGATGGAAGTTCGTGCGCACGGCGTCGAGCAAGCCGGACAAAAGGCTCGGACGCATCCTGACCGCGCCTTCGATAATGGAATCCTGAAGCGTGACGAATTTTTCTTCCGCGTTTTCGTCCGTCAGATGGTCAATCAGGGCAAACGTTTCGTCAAAGCGCGTGTCGATGAAGCTGTAGCAAATCGCTTCGTCGAAACCCAGATTCGCCAGCGCGCGCCGCAAAGATTTTTTGCGCGGCTCGGTCGGCTGATATTCGCCCGCGCTTTGTGACGGCGGAAGCGCGTCGCCGATTTTATCGTAACCGACGATGCGCGCTACTTCCTCGACCAAATCTTCCTCGATAGCGATGTCGTGCCGCCAGCTCGGAGCGATAAAAAGTGCTGAGTGCTGAGTGCTGAGTGCTGAGTTTTTTCGCTCGATTCCCAGGGCGGAAAGAATTCGCAGGATTTCCGCTTCTTCCACGTCCAAGCCCGTCAGTCGCTTGACCGCGCGGGAAATATCCCGCGATTCGATTTCGTTCGGCGCAGCCCGCGTCGGGTAAACGTCGACGAATTCGCCCGCCTCGCCGCCCGCCAGCTCGCAGATAAGCGCGGTCGCGCGGGTCGAGGCGCGAATCAGATTTTCGATGTCCACGCCGCGCTCGAAATGATAGCTGGCTTCGGTCGCCAGACCGAGTTTTCGGGAAGTCTGACGAATGTTTTCGCGTTTGAAATAGGCGACTTCGAGCAAAACGTCGGTCGTCTCCGGCGTGATGCCCGAATCGAAACCGCCCATCACGCCCGCGACGGCGACCGGATTTTCGGCGTCGCAAATCGCCAGCACGCTTTCGTCCAGCTTGCGCTCGACCTCGTCCAGAGTTTTTATCGTTTCGCCGCCGCGCGCTCGCCGGACGACGATTCGATTTCCCTTTAATTTATTGAAATCGAACGAGTGCATCGGTTGTCCGAGCTCGTGCATCACGTAATTCGTAATGTCGGCGACGTTGTTAATCGAGCGTTCGCCGACGGCTTCCAGTCTTTTGACCAGCCATTCGGGCGATGGCTGGATTTTGACATTGCGAATGATTCGCGCCGTAAAACGATGACACAAATCCGCGTCTTCGATAACGACCAATTGCGGATTGCCGATGGCGGATTGCGGGATTTGGGCTTCCTCGTTCGTAATTCGTAATTCGTAATTCGTAATTGCCCGCACTTCGCGGGCGACGCCGAGATGCGAAAGACAGTCGGGACGATTGGAAGTCAAATCGATGTCGAAAACGAAATCGTCGCCCGCCGCCTTGTGAATGCCTTCGACCGCCAAGCCGACGCTCGTCAATTTCCGCGCCAAATCCGTCGGCGACAAATCCGTTTCAATCAAATCTTTCAGCCAGTTGTAACTGATGTTCATATAATATTTTTACTTGACAGCCGGGCGGGCACAAAGATTCGCTCCTTTAAATTGCCGCGCCGCGTGCTAAAAAAAACTTGCATAATTTGTCGAATTGATGAAAACTATTCAGCATTAATTATTTCTGTTATTCGTAAAAGAATTTACGAATATTTTATTTACCGGTAGCCGCCTTGATTTCCGGTGAATACAGGCGGATTTACGTCACGCATCTTATGTCCCTCGGAAAACGAAATCACAGAACGCGCGTAAAATGCTGCTGCCACTGTTTCGCCTACATTCGCGGCGATTCGAGAAAATGTAAGTTCTGCGGCTACATATACAAATCCCGAAGTCAATACTTAGGGGACAAGCTGCGCCGCGTTCTGCGAATCGACCGCGTCTTTCCGCTCGTTAAAGAAAAAACTTCAGCCGCGGCGGAAAGCCAGAAATTTTTCACCCGCGCCGAAATCGAAATGCTGACCCGGCTCGACAGCTTTTATATTCTGATGTTTATGAGCCTCGACGACATCGCGCTGCTCGACGAGATGACTCTCATAGAACTGGGCGAAACGCTGACCAAAATGCATAAGCATTGAATATTTAATTGCCTGCCGCGCAATCTCGACGCCTTTCCCGAATCAAATCTTTAGCTGTCTCCGCTTAAGCTTTCGACTCAAATTAGAATAATCTTCATATTTGTAAGTTCAGCGTAAAACTTTTCAAATCAGCTGCGATTACCTGAATTGCTCCAAAAATCTCACGTCGTTCTCGAACATCAGGCGAATGTCGTCGAGCGAATACATCAAGCTGCACATTCTTTCCAGACCGAAGCCGAAGGCGAAGCCGGAATAAATTTGCGGGTCGACGCCGCAAGCTCTTAAAACGTTCGGGTGAACCATTCCGGAGCCGCCCAGCTCAATCCAGCCCGAACCTTTGCACGGGCGACATCGCTCGCCTTCGAACGCGCCGGAGCCGCCGCATTTGAAACACGAGAAATCGAATTCCGCGCTCGGCTCGGTGAAAGGGAAGTAGGACGGGCGCAGGCGGATTTCCGTTTCCTTGCCGAATAATCTTCTGAGCCATTCGCCGACCGTGCCTTTCAGGTGCGCCATCGTGACGCCTTTGTCGACGCACAAGCCTTCGATTTGATGGAACATCGGCGTGTGCGTCAAATCCGGCGTGTCGCGGCGAAAAACTCTGCCGGGCGCGATGATGCGAATCGGCACGCCGCGCCGCTCCATCGCGCGAATCTGCACGGTCGAGGTTTGCGAGCGCAGCGCTAAGCCCGTTGTCGTGTAAAAAGTGTCCTGCGATTCGCGCGCCGGGTGACCTTCGGGAATGTTCAGCGCGTCGAAATTGTAATAATCGGTTTCGATTTCGCGGTCGTCTTCAATCGCGTAACCCAAGCTGACGAAAATTTCCTCGACTCTCTGGCGCAGCAAGGTCAAAGGATGCAGATGCCCGGCGCGCGGGCGGCGCGACGGCAGGGTGACGTCAATCGCTTCGCGGGCGATTTTCGCTTCGCTGATAAACGCTTTGAGCTTTTCGTCGGCTTCGTCAATCTTCGAAACGATTTCCTTTTCGATTGATTGCACGAATTGACCGAAAGCGCCGCGTTCTTCGGCGGCGACCCGTCCGATAAGCTTTTTGGCGCTCGCAATTTCCGATTTTCTGCCCGCATGCTTAACGCGCAGCTCGCCGAGCTCGCGCTGGAGGTTTTCGGCATCGGACAGACTTGAATTTTCGAGGCTCAGATTTGAAAAACGCTCGAAATCCCGCTCGAAAACCGATTTGATTTCTTCGATTTGTCTTTTTTCTTCGCTCATAAAATAAAAACCACAGATTAACACACACTCGCACATGAAGTTTCCCTGTGCGGATAAGCGTCAATCTGTGGCTGGAATTTTTTCTAAGTTTAAGCTGCGGCTTGTTTGTTGTTAATCGCTTCTTTCACTTGACCAGCCAGCGCCGTAAAGGCTTCGGGCTGTTTTGCCGCCAAATCGGCGAGAACTTTTCTGTCCAAATCGATTCCCGCGACTTTTAAGCCGTGCATGAATTGCGAATAATTGATGCCGTTCAGGCGGCACGCCGCGCCGATGCGGACAATCCACAACGAGCGAAAATCGCGCTTTTTCAGTTTCCGTCCGGTGTAGGCGAAATTTAAAGCCCTTTCGACCGATTCTTTAGCCGAACGATACAGTTTCGATTTCGTTCCGCGATAGCCTTTGGCTAAAGCCAATATTTTTTTGCGCTTCTGCACGCGCTTATTTCCACGTTTTGCACGAGGCATAATGTTATCCTCCTAAATAAATCTTTATATAAAAACTTTATTAACAATTACGAATTTCAAATTACGAATTACGAATGAAGGAAATTTCTTTTAATTCGTAATTCGTAATTGTTAATTCGTAATTAATCACGACCGTAGGGCAGCATCGTCTGCACGCGCTTGAAATCGCCTTCGGAAACCAAAACGTCCTGGTCTAAAGCGCGTTTACGCTTGGTCGTTTTTTTAGTCAAAATGTGGCGCGCGTGCGAATGCCCGCGTTTGAACTTGCCCGAGGCAGTCGAGCGAAAACGCTTCGCCGCGCCCTTGTGTGTTTTAAGTTTCGGCATAATTACTCCTTACTATTAGTGGATAGCTGATAACTGATAACTGATAATTTTTTCTTCACTATCAGTTATCAGCTATCAGCTATCAGTTAAACTTCCTTCTTCTCCGGCTTTGCCGCAGCGCCGCCGCCAGCCGGTTTCGTGCTTTTCTTCGGCACGAAAATGGCGAACATCTGATAGCCTTCCATTTTCGGCGCGACCTCGACGTCGGCGATGTCGGCTAAATCGTCGCGCAGCTTCGCCAGAATCTTCGAGCCGAGCTCGCGGTGCGACATTTCGCGTCCGCGAAAGGCGATGGTGGCGCGAACTTTGTCGCCGTCGGCTATCCATTCACGGGCGCGCTCTTTGCGGTAAGCGTAATCGTGCTCGTCGGTCGCCGGGCGAAACTTGATTTCCTTAACCGTTACGGTCACTTGCTTTTTCTTTGCTTCGTGCTGTTTCTTTTTCTGCTCGTAAAGAAACTTTCCGTAATCGATAATCCGGCAAACGGGCGGCTGCGCGTTCGAGGCGATTTCCACCAAATCAAGCCCGACCGAGCGCGCGCGCTGAATCGCGTCGCGCGTGTCCATCACGCCAAGCTGCTCGCCTTCTTCATCAATCACACGCACCGCCGGAACGCGAATCCGCTCGTTGGTGCGATGCAGCGGCTCTCTTCTGAATGGCGGGCGATTTCCGCGCCCTCTAAAACCGTTAGCGATAATTTCTCTCCTTTGTTAAGAGTTGACAGGGTTTCCAGAGTTGCGGATAGTTGCAGAGTTGGCTGATTTGTAGTTTAACTCTGCAACTATCCGCAACTATCCGTAACTTTCTGTCAACTTACACGTTCGCCAAAGCTCTCGACTCCCTGAGCCGCTGAGCCATCTGTTTAAATTCGTCGAGCGACATCGCGCCCAAATCTCCGCTCCGGCGCTCGCGCACGGCGATATTGCCGTCTTCGGCTTCCTTATCGCCCAGAACGAGCATAAAGGGAACTTTCTGCACCTGCGCCTCACGTATCTTTGCGCCGATTTTATCACTTTTTACGTTTAAATCAACGCGAAAACCGGCTTCTTTCAACTCGTTTGCGACCTTTGCCGCGTAATCGTTGATGCGGTCGGTAATCGGCAGGACGGCAACCTGCACCGGCGCGAGCCAGAAGGGAAACGCGCCCGCGAAATGTTCAATCAAAACGCCGAAAAATCTTTCGACCGAGCCGAATAAAGCGCGGTGAACCATTACCGGGCGATGCTTCTGATTGTCGTCGCCGATAAACTCGAGCTGAAAACGCTCGGGCAGATTGAAATCGAACTGCACGGTCGAAAGCTGCCACAAGCGTCCGATTGAATCTTCGACCTTGATGTCGATTTTCGGTCCGTAAAAAGCCGCTTCGCCTTCGATTCTCTCATACGGAATCGAGCGTCGATTCAGAGCGTTGACTAAAGCACCCTCGGCGTTTTCCCAGTCCGCGTCCGAGCCGAGATAGCCTTTGTTGTCAGCGCCGCCGCGAACCGATAATTCGACTTTGAATTTCTCGAAGCCGAATTTTTTGAAAACGTCGTAAGCGAAATCGACGCAGTCGCCGA
>DATHBC010000240.1:0-1614 GCA_035296345.1 Pyrinomonadaceae bacterium
AGGTTTTGCGGCGGAATTTTCGTCGCCACGTAAAGCTTCCTGTCGGCATTTTGTTTTAAAAGGCGGGCGAGAATCCGTTCGCTGTGACCATTGCCGTAAACCCATGCGGTGTCGAAAAAATCACAGCCCAGCTCGACCGCGCGCTGAAGCGAAGCCATTGATTCCTCGTCGTCCGAGCCCGTCCACGAACCCATTCCCCACATCCCGTAGCCGATTTCACTGACCTGCCAGCCCGCGCGTCCGAAAGTTCGATATTTCATAGATAAAGTTTAGCAAAAATGAAAAATAAAAAAGGGGAAGGCGAGGGAAATCTTACCTGTTTCCCTCGCCTTCCGCTTTGCCTGACGCAAAATATCCCGGTTAAAATTTATTCCGTCAAACCTTGCGCCTGCGTTTTAACTTCGTCGCTGATTGTCTTCTGCGCTTCGCCGGCGACTTGTTTCACGCGGTCGACAAGGTCGCCTGCCGTTTCCTGCGCTTTTTGCAGAAGCTGCTGTTTGGTTTCGCCCATCAACTGACTTTCGACGCGCGTCGAAGGAAGCATCATGCCGACCGCCGCGCCTAAAGCCACGGCTACCGCGCCGACCGCCAGCGGATTTTCTTCGATGTGATAATCGTATTGCTCGCGGGCTTGCGTGCTGATATCGCCCACTTTTTCGTAAGCTTTTCCGGCATAATCGCCGACGCTGGAATAAGCGTTCGTCGCCACGCTGCCGACGGTGCTGGCGGCGCTGGTCGCCGCACCCGTAACGGTATTGTAAGTGCTTCCGGCAACGTTTGAAACGCTGTCATATGCGCCGCTCGCCACATTGCCGACGCTTTCGTAAGCGGTCGACGCCGTTCCGGAAATCGTATCCTGCGCCGATTTCAGCATCGAAGGCTGATTGCCGCGGCTTTGATTACCGCCTTTGCTGTAAGCCTCGCCGCCCGACGCATACGCGCCTTTGCCCTGATGTCCGCCGTTGCCGCGGTCGGCATAACGATACGTCGTTTTTTTCTTATAGCCGTTCATTAAAAGCAGACCGACGCCCAAGCCGATGAGCGATAAAGCCAGCGGATTTGCCCGCATAACGCTCACGGCTTCCGATTTTGAAACTCCGTCCAATCCTTGGTTTATACTTTTGTTCATACTTTGCATAAAATCTCCCGCCTTTCTGATAGTTGCGTCGTAAACGGTGTCTTTCGCCGTTTCGAACGCGCTGCTGATGTGTTCGGAAACCGATTCCTTGACCTGATCGGAAATATTCTGAAAGCTCAGTTTTTCCTGAATCGCGTCAATCGTCTCGCCCATCTGACTGCGTGTTTCTTCGATTTGCGCCCGCAATTGCTCGGTTTCTTCGGGAGCGTCCTCGCTGGTATTGGTCGTAATATCACGCATTTCCGTTTCGCTGGTCGCATAATCGTCGGAATATTTCTCGATGAATGCGTCGCGGTCAGCCGTCCCGCCGGCGACGTCGCTGCCGGCGACCGTCGAGATAATACTCTTATCCGAATCGGTCAAAACTCCGCCGTCGCCGGCTGCGTCTTTGGTTAACTCACTTGATTTTTCAGCCATTGTGCATCCTCCTTCAATGTTTCGACAGTTTCACGCGGCGTTAAATCCGTCTTTTTCAA
>DATHBC010000241.1:0-2286 GCA_035296345.1 Pyrinomonadaceae bacterium
TATATTGCTCGGAAAATACGGGTTGATAATATTGCCGAGAATCATTCCGCCCGTCGTGTAGGCGACCGGCTTCCACTCAATCCGGCTCTCGTTCCAGCCGATAATCGCCGCCCAGATAATCGCGGCGAAAAACAAAAGCGGAAAAAGGCTGTAAGTCCAGACAAACAAAAACATCAGCGGCAGCAGCCAGACGTATTTTCGCTCAAACAAAAGATAAATTCCGATGACCGTGAAAATAATCGTCAGCGGCGGCGCTTTCGCCATGTTCATCCGGTAAAAAAACGGGTTGGCGCACGTCAAAAGCGCGGCGAGCCAGACCAGAAGGTAATCGACCTTGTAATAAAACATCAGCCAGTAAACGGAAAAAATCGCTAAACCGGCATAAAAAACCGTGGCGACTTTCGCCGCCGTCACCGTGTCGAAAAACCATAGAAAAGGAATCTGCAAAAGGTGAAAAAGAAAATGGTGGTCGTTGTAATCCTGCGGGTTCAGCACGGTGAAAGGCAGCCATTTAAATTCGGGCAGCCAGCCGCCGCTCTTAAAGCTTTCCCACAGGAGCGAGCTCCAGCGGATGTGATAATAGCCGTCCCAATCGCCGCAGCAAATCGCGTCGGTCGAGCGCTGGAGGATAATCATCAGCAAAAAGATGGCGCAAAAGCCGAAAACCAGATAAACCCAGCGCACGGCTTCGTCCGTGCCGAGCCATTCTTTCCAGGATTGTTTAGCGGCGACGGCGGCGGCGGCGGTTTCGTTTGAATTTTCCGGAAGCGACGTATTTTCCGTTTGTATTTCTTCCATTTTCGATAAAAAACGAGTGCGTAGAATTTGTATTAATCTTAGAAAAAATATCACGAAACCGAGCCGAACGGCTAATGACGCGCCCGGAGAATTACGAATTACGAATGACGAATTACGAATTGATAGAAACGGGCTTCGACCTTTGAACTTTGAGCCGGCTTAAAATTCAAAAATCATTAATTCGTAATTCGTAATTTTTAATTCGTAATTGAATTTCGCATTTGCCAATCGCGGCGGGCAAATCTAAAATCGAAAATTTAAGTATGTATCCGCAAGGCAATCTGTTTATTCCCGCGCCGCACGGGCGGCTCGAAGCGATTTTGAAGGAACCGGCGGGAGCGGCGAAAGGCGTCGCGCTCGTCTGTCATCCGCACCCGCAGGGCGGCGGGACGATGCACAACAAGGTCGTCTATCGCGCCGCCGCCGGGCTGCTCGAAGCCGGGATGGTCACGCTGCGCTTTAATTTTCGCGGCGTCGGGCTTTCGACCGGCGAGCACGACGAAGGACGCGGCGAAAAAGACGACATCCGCGCGGCGCTCGATTATTTGAGCGAGAATTACCCGCAGCGGGAAATTACTTTTGCCGGATTTTCTTTCGGCTCGCGCTTCGGCTCCGAGACGGTTTTGACGGACGCCCGCGTGCCGCGTCTCGTCAGCGTCGGCACGCCCGTCGATAAATACGATTACTCGTTTTTGCAGGCGTGCCGAAAACCGATTCTTTTCGTTCACGGCGACACGGACGAGTTCGGCTCGGTCGAAAGTTTAAGAAAACTTCACGACCGTCTGGAATGCGAAAAAGAGTTGATTATTTTTGAAAACTGCGGGCATTTTTTCGACCGGCATCTGAACGAGCTGAAAGACGCCGTCCGCGACTGGACGCTCAGGCAAATCGCCGGCTGACGCTCCCGCGAAATAAATATTTATGGAAAACGAACAATCGGAAAATCAAGCTTCTTCTTCTTCTTCGCCGCCGCTCATCGATAAAATACGCGACGCGGCGATTCGCCTGACGATGATGCCGCGCGACACGAACGCGCACGGCACGGTTTTCGGCGGCATTATCCTGAGCTACATCGACGTGGCGGGCGGCGTCGAAGCCGTGCGCCATACCGGGCACGACCGTTTCGTCACCGTCGCGATGAAGGAAGTGATTTTTCTCGAACCGGTTTTTATCGGCGATTTGGTCAGCTTCTACGCCGAAACCCTCAAGGTCGGAAAAACGTCCATCACGGTTCACGTCGCCGTCGAAGCCGAGCGTTTCGGCTCGCACGGACAATCCGTGCGCGTCACCGAAGCCGACGTGACTTACGTGGCAATAAATCAATATCGCGAGAAAGTTTTAATCGGAAGATAACTGAGAAGTGAGAACTGAGAACTGAGAACTGAGAACTGATAGTGAAAGAGACTAACTATCAGTTCTCAGTTCTCACTTCTCACCTAAAAAAAATGCCGACCTGGAAATTGGAAATCGAATACGAGGGAACGCGCT
>DATHBC010000242.1:0-9029 GCA_035296345.1 Pyrinomonadaceae bacterium
GCCGAAGAAATCCGGAAAAATTGTTATCCGATAATCATCGGCGACGCGAAATTTCTGCTCGAATCAGCCGCCCGGTTCGGGCTGTTCGACGATTTTACGGTCGTCCCGAAAGGCTCGGAAATTCCCGAATATTCCGGCGGCAAACCCGTAATTTACGATTTAGCGAATCTGAACGAAAAAATAACGCCCGGCATCGAATCAGCGGCGACGGGGCGGGCGTCGGCGGAATACATCGAAACGGCGGTCGCGTTGTGGAAAGGGAAAAAGGTCGCGGCGATAGCGACCGCGCCGATTAGCAAAAAGGCTCTCGCGCTCGGCGGCTACGATTTTCCCGGTCACACGGAATTTCTGGCTCGCCTGACGGGCACGAAAGATTTCGCGATGTCTTTTTTTGCCGAGCGATTGCGCGTCGTTCTGCTTTCGACGCACGTTTCCCTGGTCGACGCGATAAAGCTGGTAAAAAAAGAAAATTTAGTGCATTTAATCCTTTTTACCAGTCGGGAGCTGGAAAAGCTTCTGAAAAGGCGCGTGAAAATCGCCGTTGCGGGCTTGAACCCGCACGCTTCCGAGGGCGGAATGTTCGGCGCGGAAGAAGCCGCGGAGATTGCGCCCGCCATCGAGGAATGCCGGGAAAAACACAATGTCGATGTGTCGGGCGCGTATTCGCCCGACACGATTTTCCTGCGCGGCTATAAAGGCGAGTTCGACGCCGTCGTCGCCTGTTATCACGATCAGGCGACGATTGCGGTGAAATGTCTTTCGTTCGGCGCGTCGGTTAACGTCACGCTCGGCTTGCCTTTAATCAGAACCTCGGTCGACCACGGCACGGCGACCGACATCGCCGGAAAAAACATCGCCGATGCGTCGAGCATGAAAGCCGCCATAAACCTGGCGAAAGATTTAATAAGGAACCTCGCCGAAAATGTGGTTTAATGCGGAAAGTTAAGAAATTTTTTGCTAATATAAAAATACCAACGGAAAAGGGTCTAAATACAAAATGAATGAAGAAAAACAGGACGGAATACCCCAGGTTTTAGTTGCCGACGACGACCCGGCAATCTTGCGTCTTGTCAAAGCGATTGTCGAAAAGGAAGGCTACACGGTGGTGACGGCGCGCGATGGGCGCGACGCTTATAAGCTGCTGCAATCGGGCGAGCCGTTCGTGGCGGCGATTTTCGACGTGGTGATGCCTTATATACAGGGCACGGAACTGGTTCGTTATATGCAGTCGGAAAAACGGCTGATGAAAATTCCGGTCATCATTATGACGGCTGAACAGAATCCGCGTCTCTCGTCGGACAGCTTTTCGGCGGGCGCGGTCGCTTTTTTGCCGAAACCCTTTACGACCGTTCAACTGCAAACGATGCTCAAGATGTTTGTGCAGAAAAGCCGGAACAGCGCCTAAGGAAACGCAAAATCTTCTTGACGTAAAACGCCGGCGATGATAGCTTTCAAAACGTAGCAAAATTTTTTTAAAGCGCGAAAGCGACCGGCTTAATTGAAGACCAAGGAGCAGAATTCTCAGTGTCAAGACGCAAATTATTGTTGGCAGACGATTCAGTGACGATTCAAAAGGTTGTCAACCTGACCTTTGCTGATGAAGGCATCGAAGTTTTTGCCGTCAGCGACGGCATCGAGGCGATAGACCGGCTGCTGGAGATTGCGCCGGATCTGGTGATGGCTGATGTCAATATGCCGGGCATCAACGGCTATCGCGTCTGCGAGAGGATTAAGCAGCACGAAAAATTCAGAAACACGCCGGTCATTCTGCTGGTCGGTTCGTTCGAGCCGTTTGACGAAGAGGAAGCGCGCCGCGTCGGCGCTGACGATTATTTAACGAAGCCTTTCCAGTCGATTCGTCAACTGGTCAGCAAAGTCTCGGAATTGCTCGAACGCTCAGCCGCGCGAAACGACGCGGGCGCGCCGACGTCTTTGGAAAACAGCTTTGCCGAAACGCGGGAAATGCCGGTCATCGAAGCCGAAGTCATCGACCGCGAAGACGAACAGGACGAAGCGCCGCCGCAGCGATACGAAGACGCCGGAATCGACGACGAAATGATTCAGACCAGCCCGGCAGCCGGTTTCGTGTATGACGAAGCGCAGAAATTTTCAGTGGGAAATTACGTCGAGCCGCGCGAGGAAGATTACGGAGAAGCTCAATCGCCGACCGACGACGATTTGAGAGAGAGTGAAGCCGCCGCGACAGCCGGCACTGCTTCCGCGACGGGCGGTTATGTTTCTGCGTCACAACAGGAAGATTCGGCGGCGCAGCCGCAGCAGCAAACGTATCAGGACGAAATTTCGCAGCAGCCGCAAACGGCTCAGGCGTTCGAGTCCAACGCCGATGACGACGATTTCCTCGAATTGTTCGACGATGACGAATATGAGGACGACGAAGAGGAAGAAGCAGCGGAAAATATTCAACCTGAGCCGGCGGAAACCGCGAGCGCGAACGAAGTAAGCGCGGAAAGCCCGGCGCTTGTTTCCGAAACGGAAAATTATCAAGCGACCGAAGAAGCGGAAAGCGTTCAAACATCTGAAGAATCGTTCGTCGTTCAGCCGATTGAAGCCGAAACGGTCGAATCGGCTGAAGCGCGAAGCTCTCAATCCGCAGAAACGGAAAATACTTATCGGGCGGAACATGCCGAAAGCTTTCAGCCCGCAGCGGAAACGCAAATCGCCGAGGCGAGCGAAACGGGGTCAGGCAATCAAACGGCTGAAAGCTTTCAATCAAACGAAGCCGAAGCCATGGCGGCGTCCGCTTTGTCGAGCCAGCCGCAGCCGCAATCGCCACAGTCGCAATATCAACTTTCGCCCGAAATGATAGACGCCATCGCGCAGCGCGTGATTGAAAAGCTTTCCGAAACGGCGGTCAAAGAAATCGCCTGGGAAGTAGTTCCGCAGCAGGCGGACTTAATAATCAAGAAAATGGTCGAAGAAAAATTAAAAGAGTAGTCAGCCGTCAGCAATCAGCGGTCAGCAGCGATTAGTTTTCAGCGACGAAATGAAAACTAGTCGCTTTTGTTTTAGAATTAGAGTTTTTAGCGGTCAGCTTTCAGCCGTCAGCAATCAGCTTAAAGCTGACGGCTGAAAGCTGACCGCTGACCACTTACAAGTTATGGAAATCGCAAAAGCATATAATCCGAAAGAAGCCGAAGAAAGCCATTATCAAAACTGGGAAAGCCGCGGTTATTTCGCGCCGGAAATCAACGAGAACCCGGACGCCGAGCCGTATTCAATCGTCATTCCGCCGCCGAACGTCACGGGAAACCTGCACATGGGACACGCGCTCCAGCACACTTTAATGGACACGCTGACCCGCTGGAAGCGAATGCAGGGCTATAAAACGCTTTTCGTCGTCGGCGTCGACCACGCGGGAATCTCGACGCAGTTGATGGTGACGCGCCAGTTAAAGCAGGAAGAAAAGAAAACGCCGCAGGACGTCGGGCGCGAGGCTTTTGTCGAAAGGGTCTGGGCTTGGAAGGCGAAATACGGCGGCGAGATTACCCGTCAGATTCGCCGCGAAGGTCTCTCGGTCGATTGGTCGCGCGAGCGTTTTACGATGGACGAAAGCCTGTCGAAAGCGGTGCGCGAGGTTTTCGTGCGGCTTTACGACGAAGGCTGGATTTATCGCGGCAAGCGCATCATCAACTGGTGCCCGCGCGATAAAACGGTTTTGTCGGATTTGGAAGTCAAAGAGGAAACGAAAAAAGACGGAAAGCTTTTTTATCTGCAATATCCTTTAAAAAACTCGGATGTAAAAATCACCGTCGCGACGACTCGCCCGGAAACGATGCTCGGCGATACGGCGGTCGCGGTCAACCCGGAAGACGAGCGTTATCGCGATTTTATCGGGCAGACCATCGCGCTCCCGCTCACGACGCGCGAGATTCCGATTGTCGCCGACGAATACGTCGACGCCGCGTTCGGCACGGGCGCGGTGAAAATCACGCCCGCGCACGACCCGAACGATTACGAGGTCGGCTTGCGTCATAACCTCGAACAGCTCAACGTGATGAACAAGGACGCGACGATGAACGCGGCGGCGGGCGCGGAATTTGAAGGCTTGGAACGCTACGCAGCGCGCGAAAAAGTAATCGAAAAATTTGCGGAGCTCGGGCTTCTGGAAAAAATCGTCGATTACGAGATGATTCTGCCGCATTGCGAACGCTGCAAAACGGTCATCGAGCCGCTTTTGTCCGAGCAGTGGTTTGTGAAAATGGACGAAATGCGCGATATGGCGCTCGATTTAATGTATCGCGAGAAAACGCCGCGCTTTTTCCCGCAGGTTCCGTATGAAAAAATTTACACGACGTGGCTGGAAAACCTGAAAGACTGGACGATTTCGCGCCAGCTCTGGTGGGGACATCAGATTCCGGCGTGGTATGACCGGCAGGGAAACGTCTACGTGGCGCGGACAAAGGAAGAAGCCTTTGAATCTGCGGGAACGAACGATTTAACGCAGGACCCGGACGTTCTGGACACATGGTTTTCGTCCGCTTTGTGGTCTTTCTCGACGCTCGGCTGGAACGGCGAAGTGACGGAAACGGAAGACTTAAAGACGTTTCACCCGACTGACGTCCTCGTCACCGGGCGCGATATTATTTTCCTCTGGGTTTCGCGGATGGTGATGACGGCTCTGAAATTCGTCGACGAAAAACCTTTCAAGGACGTCATTATTCACGGCACGGTGCTGGACAAAAACGGTCAGCGAATGTCGAAAACGAAACTGAACGGCATCGACCCGCTCGACGTTTTCGATAAATTCGGCGTCGACGCGACCCGTATGGCTTTAGCCGGTTCGGCGACGGGCGCGGATTTCGCGTGGCGCGACGAAAAAGTCGAATCTTTCCGCAATTTCGCCAACAAAATCTGGAACGCGACGCGCTTCTGCCTTTTAAATTCGGAAGGCGCGCAGGTCGATTATTCCTTTATCAATCCGAAAGCCGAAGCCGAAGAAATTAAAAATATTTTAGGCGACGAGCTGAACGAGCTGGACGAGGAAGACGAGGAATTTCTGGACAAGGTCGCGCCGGAATTTGCTAAAGATAATCCGAAAGAAAATCTCTCGATTGCGGATAAATGGATTGTTTCGCGGCTGAATAAAACGGCTCTGAGCCTGAGCCGCGCGCTCGAAACATACCAGTTTCACGAAGCCGTCCAGCTTCTTTATCATTTTTTCTGGGACGATTTCTGCGATTGGTACATCGAGCTGGTTAAGGACGAAATCACTTCGGCTGAGCCGAGCGTCCGACGCGACGCGGCTCGCTCGCGCATTATCACGATTCTTGAGCAAGCCCTGCGCCTGCTGCACCCGTTTATGCCTTTCCTGACCGAAGAACTATGGCAAAAACTGCCGGAAGTTTCGCCCCGGTTGCATAACGCGGCTTATAAAAAGGCGCAGCAGACGATTATGCTGGCGGATTTTCCGAAAGGCGACCCGGCATTAATCGACGAAAGGGCGGAAAGCGAGATGCAAGCCGTGATTGAATTGATTTCAAAAGCGCGAAACATCCGCGCCGAAATGAACATCAAACCGTCCGACAGAATTTCGCTGGTGGTCTCGGCAGCGGGAAATCTCGAAAAAATCTTTGCCGAAAACGAAGCGCGGATTTTAAAGCTGGCGCGAGCCGATGAATTGCAAATCGGCGAAAACGCGCGGATTCCGAAGGCTTCGGCGCGAGCCGTTCTGACGGGCGGCGGCGAGCTGGCGATTCCGCTCGAAGGCTTGATTGATTTCGAGAAGGAAACCGAACGGCTGGAAAATCAATTAAACAAGCTCGAAATCGAAAACGAAAGACTGCAAAAACAGCTTTCCAACCCGAATTTTGTCGAGAAAGCTCCGGCGGAAAAGGTTCGGGAAATCCGCAGCCGCGTCGCCGAAATCGAAACCCAGGCGACAAGCTTAAAGCAAAATCTGGAAGCTCTGAAATAATATGAAAAAATGCGCTTTGCTGGTGATTTTGAAAGTCAGCGTTATTAGCCGCCGCGGAACGAAATGTTTGAAATTTTTGATGGCGGAGAAATAAGCCGGTTTCGAAGAAGATTTAAAGAAAAGTGCGGAAAAAGAAAATCCGGGACTTAGCCCACATTAAGCCCCGGACACCGTTCTTTCCCAAATCGTCGGATAACAGCCTTGGGTTAGATGGTGCTGTCATTTTAGACTGAATTCTGAAAGATAGTCAACGGCAAAATGCAAAAAAACACAATTTCCGAGAAATTTTTTTTAGCGGCTTCAAGCGGCGAAATTCGCTTCGGCTTTCGGCAACGCGAAAGACGCAAATAAATTACTATGTGCGCTTTAACGGTTTTCAATCAAAGCCGTTCGGCGCGCGCTCACGAGCGTGTTTGTGACCGACTAATTAATTCGTCCGGCTCGCGCGGTTCTGCAAAAATGCCTCGCATCAAGTGGTCGGAAAGCCCGGAAAAATCAATTTTCCGGTTTATGCGCCGATTCCGTTTCCGCGCCGCGTAAAGCGCCCGGCGCATCGCGCCGGGCAAAACTTTATCGTGAAAAATCCTTTTATTTGTGATACTTTAGTTCAATATGAGCTGGCTTGACACAGGCGCCGTTATGGGGCAAATCGGCGAATTTCTGGCTGAAGACCTCGGGCGCGGCGACATTACGACGCAGGCGACCGTGCCCGACGACGCGCGCGGCGTCGGGCGGTTTCTGGCAAAGGAAGATTTGGTCGTCTGCGGCTTGGAAATCGCCGAAGCGGTTTTTCTTCATCTGGACGGCGAAGCGCCGGAGCTGGAGCCGGTTTTCAACGACGGCGACGAGGTGAAATCGGGAACGGTTTTCGCGACGCAGAAAGGCTTTGCGGACGTTTTGCTGGCTGGCGAGCGCACGGCTCTGAACCTGATTCAGCGGCTTTCCGGCATCGCCACCCTGACCAGACAATACGTGCGCGCCGTCGAAGGCACAAACGCTTCGATTGTCGATACGCGCAAAACCACGCCCGGCTTGCGGCTTCTGGAAAAATACGCCGTGACGGTCGGCGGCGCGAAAAATCACCGGCTCGGTCTGGACGACGGCGTTTTGATTAAAGACAATCACATCGCAATGGCTGGCGGCGTCAAGGAAGCCGTCCGCCTGGCAAAGCAAAAAATCGGGCATCTGCATAAAATCGAGGTCGAGATTACGAACTGGGCTCAGCTCAGAGAAGCCGTTCTGGCGGGCGCGGACATCATTATGATTGACAACCAGACGCCGGACGAAGCCGCGAAACTGGTCGAAATGTCGCGCAATATGAATCCGAGCGTCCTGATCGAAGCCTCGGGCGGAATGAATCTGGACACGGTTCGCTCATTTGCCGAAGCCGGCGTCGATTTAATCAGCGTCGGGAAACTGACGCATTCGGCGCGCGCGGTCGACATCAGCTTTAAGATTCAGGTGATTTAGGGCAAAATCGCCGGCGGGTTTCTCCTTCTTTCAGGCTTTATTTACTTTCGCCGCAAAATCCTTTTTAAAGGTTTTCCGCGCGCCGTCGGGAAAAGCGACGACGATTTTGTCCTCTTTAATTTCCTTGACGCGACCTATCCCGTAAGAAGGCAGTTCAACGGTTTCTCCGGGTTTAATTTCCGCGCCGCCGTCAATTTCGGTCTTTATTTTTTCAAGAATTTCTTCGTCCCGCGCCGCCGCTTTCCCGTTCGGCGGCTGAACTTCGATATTGAAACGCTCGGCGAGCGGGCTGACGCAATTGTCGCACGCGCCGCATTTTTCCGTTTCTTCATGTTCCGCCCCGAAATAGTCGGATAAAATGCGCCAGCGGCAAAAGGCGCTCTGAGCGTAGAGCATCATTCGTTCGAGCTTATCGCGGTCGGTTTCGCCGCGCTCGACGTATCGGGCGGCGATTTTCTCGATTTCCGACGCGCTCAAGCCGATTTTCGCCAGGCTGAACTTCGCGCCGCGCTTTTCCTTAACGATTCCGGCGTCCTTGAGCAGATTCAAGCCGACCCGCAATTTTGTTTTCGCCACCGCGTCGCCGACGGTTTCCTTTAATTGCTCGAAACTTGCGGCGGTTTCGGCGGCTTTCGTTTTTTCCAGCGCCAGATGGATTTCCCGTATGTCGTCGGCTGAAGGATAGCGACCGCCGAGAAAAAATTGCTGCGTGCGGCGGTCGCGCGTGTCGTAAAGCAGAACGCACTGCGCCGTTTTCCCGTCGCGCCCGGCTCGACCGGCTTCCTGATAATAGGCTTCGAGCGAGCCGGGAATCTGCCAGTGCGCGACGGCGCGAATATCGGGTTTGTCGATGCCCATCCCGAAAGCGTTCGTCGCCACGATAGTTTCCGTCTCGCCCGCCATAAAGCGGTCTTGAACCGCATTTCGCTGTTTCGCCGCGAGCTTTCCGTGATAACTTTCGACGGAGCCGAAGCCGTGCGAGCGCAGAAACTCGCTGACTTCTTCGACGGCTTTCACCGTCGCGCAATAGACGATTTTCGAGCCTTCGATTTCGCCGATAATTTCGGCGAGCCGTCGCCGTTTTTCCAAATCATTGGTCGTGTGGACAACTTTAAAAACCAGGTTGGGGCGAAAAATTCCGGCGTTGGTGACGCGCATATTCGGGCGTTCGAGCTGTTTTTTGATGTCTTCGATGACCTCCGGCGTCGCCGTCGCGGTCAGCGCCATAACGGGCGGATTTTTAAGCCGCCGGATTGCTTCGCGCAGCTCCAGAAACGCGGGGCGGAAATCGTGTCCCCACTGCGAGATGCAGTGCGCCTCGTCGATAACGACGAAATTTATTTCCCTGCTGCGCAGCGTTTCCAGAAATTCCTCGTCGCTCAGGCGTTCGGGCGTGGTAAAGATAAAATCGCTTTTGTCTCGCTCGACCTGTTCGAGAGATTCCTTCTGCTCGCTTTCCGAAACGCTGCTGTTCAGGTTGGCGACGTCCAAGCCTTTTTCTTCCAGCTTTTCGCTCTGGTCTTTCATCAGCGAAATCAGCGGCGAGACGACGAGCGTCATTCCCGCCTTCTGAAGAGCGGGCAGTTGATAGCAGAGCGATTTTCCCGCGCCGGTCGGCATAATC
>DATHBC010000243.1:0-1782 GCA_035296345.1 Pyrinomonadaceae bacterium
CAGCTATTTTCAATTATCAATTATCAGTTCTCAGTTCTCAGTTCTCAGTTCTCAGCTCCCGATTTGACATAGTTAATTCTAAAATTTATACTTAATGTTTTCTCTGATTGAGAACATTTTCACTTTTGGATATAAACGGAGATTTTTATTTAATGCCGAATCATAAATCAGCCGAAAAGCGCGTCAGACAAAACGAAAAACGCCGCATCGTCAATCGCAGCAACCGCAGCAGCCTGCGCACGCAGATTAAAAAGCTTCGCACGGCGCTCGACGGCGGCGATGCCAACGCGAGCCAGGAAATGCTCGTGCCGACGATTTCCGCCATCGATAAAGCTGTCAATAAAGGAATTCTGCACAAGAACACGGCGGCTCGCTACAAATCGCGTTTGACCGGGCACGTCAACAAATCAGCCCAATAAGCAGCAGCAATAATTCTCACAGTTACTTAATAGTTTTTCTCCTTTGATTGATGACAGGAGCGACGTTCTGAAACTCGCTTCTGTCTTTTTTCTTTGAGCCGCGAAAGAACACGAAAAAAGCACAAAAAGATTTTTGCCGCGAATAAGCGCGAATTAAAAGGCAATAAATAATTCGTGTTGTTTGCGGCTGATTTTTTTAATCTTTTTCGTGTTCTTTAGTGGCTATTTAGTCAGTTCGCAGACGAGCATCTCGATTTGCAGCCGCGGCGTCGCCTGTGAGGTTTTTATGGCTAAATCGGCTTGCGCGATGCGTTGCAGATTCCAGGCGAGGCGTTCGGCGTCGGCGCGGCGCGCGGCGGCGAGAAATTCTTCCTGCTTGCCGTAAGGCAGCCGCATCGTTCGCGCGACTTCCGAGCGGTCGACGCCGTTTCGCATCAATTCCTTCGCCAGGAAAAGCCGATGAAAATTATTCGCAATCAAACCGAGAAGCATTAAAGGCTCGGCTCCGTCGTCGAGGATTTTGTGCAGAATCTGCAAAGCCCGCGTGCGATTTTTCGCCAGAAGATAATCGGTCAGCTCAAAATTCGAAAGCTCGCGCGAATTCGGCACAAGCTGTTCGACCAGTTCAAACGTAATCAGGGATTCGGGCAGCGCGGCGACCGCCAGCTTTTCGATTTCGGTCGTGATTTTCTGCACGTTGTTTCCGACCAAACCGATTAAATAACGCAAAGCGCGGTCTTCGATGTCGGCGTTTTGCTTTTTTAATTCGCCTTTCGCCCACGTCTGCAATTCCATCTCGGAAAGCTCCGCAAACTCGACCGCCACGCAGTTTTCCAGCAGCAGCTTGGCGATTTTCCGTCGTTTATCTATCTCGTCGGCGACGAAAATCACGACGCTCGTTTCTGAAGGGCGCGCCAGATAACGCGTCAGGACGGTTTCGTCTTCTTCCTTGAGAGTCTCTTTTTTTCCGCTCGCCGAAACGACGACTTCCGTGATGCGCACGACGCGCCGCGAGGAAATCATCGGCATCTGTTCGGCGGCGGAAAGCGCGTATTCGATTTTCGTGTCGGCGAGGCTGAAAACGGTTTCGTTAAATTCGCGCAGGCTGGAATCATTTAAAGTTTTGTCGGCGATGAATTTCGCCGCCAAATCGCGCAGGTATCTTTCGCTGCCGAAAAGCAGGTAAACCGGCGCGATTTCGCCTTTGATTAATTGATTTTTTAAATCTTCACGACTTAGAACTTTCATAAAGTGGCGTCAATTATAAAACGGTAGGTTTCCAATCCTTACATTTCAAATAATCGTGATTTGAAGGAATACTGAATTGAACGTGCAGAACCCATCCTCTACCGACTGCATAATC
>DATHBC010000244.1:0-2071 GCA_035296345.1 Pyrinomonadaceae bacterium
GTGTCCTTGAATGCGCGCGCGACGCGGTTGTTTTCGATTTCCGCCAAGCCGCCGAGCGTTCCGGCGTAAAGCTTCGAGCCCGCGCGCAAGGTCGTGTAAGTGCTGTTGTTCGGCAAGCCGTTGACGGCTGAAAGCACGCGAAATTTACCGTTTTCGCGAAACGCCAAGCCTTTCGACGTAGCGATGGCATCGACCGAAGAATGCGTCACGGAATTTGCGGGCAAGCCGTCTTTTTTCGACAGGTTTTCGGCGGAAAAATCCTTTTTGAAACGAAGCAGACCGCTCGAAGCGGCGGCGAAAATTTCTTCCGCGCCCGTTCGGTCGGCTCGGAGAAAATTTATCTCGCGCACGGTTTCCGATTCGATATGTTTCAGCTTTTCGCCGTCGGCGGAAAAAATGTCGATGCCGCGACGGAAAGTTCCGACCCAGAGATTTCCGGACGTGTCGAAGGCGAGAGCCGAAATAAAATTGTCGGTTAACGCGCCGGTTTCGTTTTGATAAAAGGGCGAAAATTTCCCGTTTTTCAAATGCGAAACGCCTTGATTCGATAAAAACGCGAGCTTTTCGTCGAGCGAAATCAGACGAGCGTTGCGCGAATTTTCCGGCGCGCCGGAAAATTCTCTGAGCGCGTCGCCGTCGAAAGTAAAAATTTCGCCGTTGTCTTTGGCGAGAAAAATCCGCCTGTTTTCCGGCTCGAGCGCCAGACCGGACAGCGAGGGCAGAACGGCGAGCGTGCGAAAGGCTTTCCTGTCCTCTTCGAAAACCGAGAAGCCGAAATCCGTGGCGACGAAAAGAGCTTTGTCTCTGAAGACGACGCCGACAACGCGGTTCGAAGGCAAGCCTTCGGCGGTTGTCAGGTGCGTCCAGACGTCGTTTTCATAAACCCATAAACCGTCGTTAAAAGTCCCGACAAAGAGCCGGGCGTCGTGTTTATACAAACAATTTATCGCCCGAATACG
Source organism: Pyrinomonadaceae bacterium (assembly GCA_035296345.1). GTDB lineage: Bacteria > Acidobacteriota > Blastocatellia > Pyrinomonadales > Pyrinomonadaceae > JALZHR01. The sequence goes on from DATHBC010000244.1 coordinate 960, forward strand.
CGAGTTTCCGGCTTTGATTTCAAAAAAAAATTCGCCGTCAAACGTCATCAGCCCGCCGCCGAAAGTGCCGATTAAAAGCTTTCCGTCCGCTTCGAGAAATGACGTCACGGCTTCGGCGCGGCGGTCTGTCCACGCATAGCTTTCAAACTTTTCGCCGTCGAAAGCGACGAGATTTTTCGACCGCGTGCCGATAAAAAGCCTGCCGGAGAAAACCGCCAGCGCCGTCAAATCGCTTTCCGGCAAGCCGTCCCGAACGGTGAAATGCCTGAGAATTTTTCCGCTTTCATCCAACTGCGCGAGCCCGCCGCCGGTCGCCGCAAAATAAAATTCGCGAAACCGGATTAAATCTCTGACCGCGCCGGCGTTTTGCAGAATCCGAACGTTTGGAGAGGGGTGAGGCGTGAGAGCCTTTTTTTCGAAAGGCACGCGGCTTTGTTCTATCAGGCGGGCGCGCTCGTCGGCGAGCGCCCTTTGGACGGAGCCGTAGATTCTGAAAATGTGAAAAACGACGAAGCCGACGACCAGCAAAAAAAGCGCCAGATACAGAAAATTTTTAAATCGTAATCGCATAACCCGCCAGCGATTATCGGCGATTGAAAAGCGGATTAAAACGGGCTCATCAACAAGCTTCGAACAGGCTTGCGCGGAGAGCGGGTTGTGGATTGCCACAGTCTAAGGCGGTAAGCAGTGAGCGGTAAGCAGTGAGCAGTGAGCAGTGAGCGGTAAGCAGTGAGCAGTAAGCAGCGAGCAGTGAGTAGTGAGCGGTAAGCAGTGAGGTGTGAATATTTGAAACGCCAAGTTAAATACTTGAGTCTAAAACTGCTCACGGCTTACTGCTCACTGCTCACTGCTTACTGCTCACCGCTCACTCTTTCATTTGCGCAGCTCGAAAATTGTGCTGCCGGTTTCGCTTGTCTGCCATGAAACCCGGGCTTTGATAAGAGCGGCGCGGGATTTGACGTTGGAGATGCCGCGTCCTTTCGCCGTATTCGCGACGGGAGCGAACGGCGTGCCGTTATCGGAAATCGAGAGAACGAATTCGCCGCCGCCCTCGCTGCCCTCGCCCGTATCAGAGATTTCGATATTCATTTCCACCCGGTCGGCGTCGGAGT
>DATHBC010000245.1:0-2438 GCA_035296345.1 Pyrinomonadaceae bacterium
GTCATCGACGAATACGGAGGCGTCGCCGGGCTGGTGACGGTCGAAGACATTCTGGAGGAAATCGTCGGTGAAATCGAGGACGAAGACACCGAACAGGAAGAAATCATCGAGATTATCGAAGGCGAAGACGGCTATTTCGACGTGCTCGGCTCGACCGAGATTCACAAAATCGAGCGGCTTTTCGATATGGAAATCGAAGACGAGGATTTTACGACCATTGCCGGTCTGGTGACGAGCGAAGTCGGTTATGTTCCGAAGCCGCACGAAAAGCTCGACCTTCACGGCTTGAGCGTCGAAATCCTGCGCGCCGACGAAAAACGCATCAACCTGCTGCGCCTGCGCAAAGCGACCGGGGCGGAAAACGCCGAAGACGAGGTAACTGAGAACTGAGAACTGATAGTTGAGAACTGATAGTTGAGAACTGATAGTTGATAACTGAGAATTAATTATCTGACTGCTGATAGCTGACGGCTGACAGCTATTTTCAGTTCTCAGTTCTCAACTATCAGTTCTCACCTTTCAAATATCAATTTACTTTTGCCGGATGATTCGATAAAATTAGCGGGTCAAATTCTTTTACGAAATCGCCTGAAGTACAATCCTGAAAATTTCATACTTTCCTATTTTATCTTTCAGGCGGGAGTATATCGCGGAATTAATTACAAAATTTGCCGTTTATGTTATAAAAACCGGCGTTTTCGGGCTTTTAAACTAAACGGTCGAACGGCACGGCTCGACGCGGCGGCTGATTGACTGGTTTAATCATTCCTTCCTCCAGATTGCCGAATTGACGCAGGCAGAAGATGTCGGACAAAACACCAAAATATTTAACCGAAAACGACGCCCGGCTCGGCTCCGTTATGAATCAGATGACGGTCGGCATCGTCGCGTGCGACCTGGAGGGTCGCCTGCTGGAGGTCAACGATAAATTCTGCGAAATACTCGGATACGGGCGCGAAGAGCTGGTCGGAAAGCACATTTCCGATTTAACCCTGGCGGAAGATTTGCCGCAGAGCCTGAAGCTTTTTCAGGAATGCGCGACGCGCGGCACGCCTTTCACCGTCGAAAAACGCTACGCGCGCAGTGACGGCTCGGAGGTCTGGGTCAAAAACAGCGTTTCGCTTTTGCGCGACGCCGGCGGCAGACCGCAATACGCTTTGGGCGTCGTCATCGACATTACCCGGGAAAAGTTCGCCCAGACCGCTCTGCTTCAATCCGAGCAGCGTTATCGCGCTCTGATAGAGGCTTCGGCGCAGACGGTTTTGACGATGAACGCCGAAGGCAGCAGCGACCTTCATCATCTCTGGTTTTCCAGATTGACCGGCGTTCCCGTCGAGCAGTTGCAGGAAAATAAATATCTCGACGTGATACATCCGGACGACCGCGGGTATCTGCAAAAGGTGATGTCGCAGCTTTCGCAAAATCCCGCGCCTTACGAAGTCGAGCTGCGGCTGCGCCCGCGCGACGGCGAAAATTATCGTTTCTACAGTCTGCGCGGCGTTCCCGTCTTTAAAGCCGACGGCGCGCTGAACGAATGGATCGGCACGGTCGCCGACGTTACCGACCGGAAAGAAGCCGAAATCGCCAAGCGCCGCATCGAGCAGCACTACCGCGCCCTGTTTGAAGACGCGAGCGACGCGATTTTCGTGGCGGACATCGACGGCGTTTATCACGACGTCAACGAAAGCGCCTGCCGCCTGCTCGGTTACGAGCGCGATGAAATTATCGGCAAAACGGTCGCCGAAATAGTTTCGCCCGAAGAAAGCGCGCGACTCGAAAAACTCAAGCGGCGGCTGCTCGGCGGCGGCGGCTCGGATTTGGATGAATGGACGCTGATTCGGAAAGACGGCGCAAAGATTGCGACCGAAATCAACAACCGAATTTTGCCCGACGGTCAATGGCAGGCGATTGTCCGCGACATCAGCGCGCGCCGGCAGAGCGACAAGACGAAAGCTCATCTGGCGGCGATTATCGAATCGTCCGATGACGCGATTATCAGCAAGGATTTAAACGGCGTCATCACGAGCTGGAATAAAGGCGCGGAAAAGATTTTCGGCTACGCGGCTCAGGAAGCTGTCGGAAAATCGGTGACGATTCTGATTCCGCCGAACCTCATCGACGAGGAGCCGCAAATCATCGGGCGCATCCGGCGCGGCGAAAGAGTCGAGCATTACGAAACGCGCCGCCGCCGCAAAGACGGAACCGACATAGATATTTCGCTCACGATCTCGCCGATTCGCGATGGGGCGGGCAACATCATCGGCGCGTCGAAAATCGCCCGCGACATCACCGAACGCAAGGAAGCCGAAGAAGCCCTGCGCGAGAGCCAGGCGATTTTGTCGCTTTCGATGCGCAGCAGCCGGATGGGCGCGTGGGTGCAGGACGTCAAAACCGATTACATCTGGTGGAGCGAGGAGCTGGAAGAAATCTTCGGCTTG
>DATHBC010000246.1:0-5448 GCA_035296345.1 Pyrinomonadaceae bacterium
CTTTTGTTCAGTTCTTCGCGCTCGGCTCGCAAAAGGACGAAACAAATCTCGCCGCCGTTTTCCGCGACGGCGCGCGTGATTCTTTCGACGTGCGCGTCGTCCAAATCCTTCGCGTAACAGAAAGTGTAAATCAGATTCTGCCCGACGCGCGCGGCTTCCCGGACGGTTTCGACGCGAATCAAATCGATTAGTTTTCCGAACGACGCCGAACCGAACTCGAAAATCGGCTCGATACAGTCGATGCTCAAATGATTATGAAACACCTTGAAGCCGGTTTTTCGGGCGATTTCATTGGCGACGGTTAATTTGCCGACCGCCGGCGAACCGTAAATAAAAACAAGTTTCATAAAAACGCACGCTCCTTGCTATCCGTTGGTGGTCTGACAATTGAAGCAAAATTTTTGAGAAAAAAGTAAAAAATTCAAATCTAATGTTCATTAATTCAAATTTAGATTTGAATTTTTTACTGAAGAATAAAGAGCGTGGCAGGACTTGAACCTGCATAATTACTGCTTAGAAGGCAGTTCCATTATCCATTATGGTAACACGCCCAAAAGTCCTTTCCCGGTGGCAGTTGGCACAAACAACGTCACACTTAGCAATTTCGGTTTTGATTTTTTTATAGCCTGCCAATCTTACAGATTGAGAAATGATAAATTTTTTCTCGTTAGAGTCTCGATGGTCAAAATCCATAACATAATACGGATATTTGACACCGCAGTCTTTACAAGGCGCATTTTTGGCTTCTTTGATATATTCAATTATCTTATTTTTGGTTTTTTTACTAAACTTTTTGTTTACTTTTATTCTTCCAATTAAATTCCGAGTCTTCTTTGCTTACGTGGCATTTTGTGCAAGTTTTCATGATGCAAAAATAACATCAAAGACTCTTGTTTGTAAAAAAAGTTTAGAAGACCGCCGCTCTCGTTCCACTGAGCTAACCGGCTTTGAAAATCAGCCGCGAAAAAACACGAAAATTGCGCGAAAAAAATCTTTTCGCGGCTTCGTGTTTCTATCGGATTAAAATAGATTTGGGGAAAAAATGGCTGGCGTCGGCGCGGCACCGACGGGAAAGAATTTTAGATTTTCGATTGTCGATTTCCGGTTTGCTTTCAATCCGAAATCCGAAATCTAAAATCTAAAATTCTCAAGCGGCTTTCGTCTGCTCTTCAAATTCGTCCATAAAGAGATATTTCTTCCATTCCGGTTTCGATTCGGCGTAGTGGCACAGCAAAACGCGGTCTAAACCGAGATTCAGAAGTTTTTGCGACGTCAGCAGCGGCATTCTGGCTTGTTCGGGCGTGCGGTTGCCTTTGCGACCGTTGCATTTGACGCAAGCCGTGACCAGATTCTGCGGCGTCGATTCGCCGCCCTGCGCGCGCGGCAGGATATGGTCGAGCGTTAACTCAGCCGCGTGCCTGTGGTCGCCGCAATACTGGCAGCGATAACGGTCGCGAATGTAAATTCGCGCGCGCTTCATCGTCGTTTCGCGGCGGCGGCGATGCACGTTGACGTAATGACGCAGGCGCACGACCGACGGCACGCGAAAAACCTGACGCGGCGAATGCAACACGTTCTCGCCGTCGTATTCTTCGATAGTGACCGAACCGCGAAACCACAGGCACATCGAGCGGGCAATGCCGACCGTGCCGAGCGGCTCGTATGAGAAATTCAAAAGTAAAACTCTACCTGTCAGCAAATGAAATCGCCTCCTTTTTGTTTAATAGTCGTATCGTTAAAAAAACCGGATTGTCGAAACAAATCCAATCCTTACCACAATATTTTGTATGCCGGACATCAACTGCCGCTATTTTAGATGATAATTGTCCGATTTGTACATAGATTTTTTGTTAAAAACGAAAAAAAAATCAGAGTTTGGAGCGGATTATTTGCATCAAATCCGCTCCTTCCGGCAGGCGGACGCGGCTGACGAGACTAGCCAAGAACCGGGATAGTCAAGTTTTCCGCCCGCGAGAATTTGTTTGGAGCATCGTACCGGATTCGAACCGATGTCTTCGACATGGCAAGCCGAAATCTTAGACCTGACTAGACTAACGATGCTTGGGAAGTTGCAGGGAGTTGCGGGAAGCTGCAGAAAGTTGCGGATAGTTAAGACGTTTGCGGAAAGTCGAACAGTCGAAACTGTTTTTAACTTTCTGCAGCTTCCTGCAACCTTCCGCAACTTTCCGCTAACCTTTCACGCAAACGACTTGTTTCAACTGCGCCACCACTTCGACCAAATCGGATTGGTTGCGCATCACTTCGTCGATGTTTTTATACGCCGACGGGATTTCGTCAATCACGCCCGCGTCCTTGCGGCATTCGACGCCTTTCGTCTGACGCTCCAGGTCCTCGCGCGAGAAGGCTTTTTTCGCCGCCGTGCGAGACATTTTTCGTCCCGCGCCGTGCGAGCAGGAATTGAAGCTTTGGGGATTACCCAAGCCTTTCACGATAAAGGATTTCGCGCCCATCGAGCCGGGAATGATGCCGTACATTCCTTCGTCGGCACGAATCGCGCCCTTGCGCGTCACGTAAACCTTTTCGCCGAAATGCACTTCCGGGCTGACATAGTTGTGATGACAGTTAACCGAGATTTCAGGACGAAAATCCTTTTGATTGTTAAACATACGATTGAACGATTTCAAAAGTCGCTTCATCATAATCTCGCGGTTTTTCAAGGCGTAACGCTGCGCCCATTCCAAATCGTGCCAGTAGTTTTTGAACTCTTCCGTGCCCTGCACGAAATAGGCGAGATTCGGGTCGGGCAATTCCGACAATTTGTGCAAATGTTTCGCCGTTTCGATATGCAGTTTGGCGACTTCGTTGCCGATATTGCGCGAACCGGAATGCAGCATCAGCCAGACGTTGTCTTCGGTGTCCAGGCAGACTTCGATAAAATGATTTCCGCCGCCGAGCGTTCCGAGCTGCTTCATCGCTTTTTCCTTGCGATACTGCACGCCTTTATGAAGCCGGTCGAATTCTTCCCAGCCTTCCCAGCGCGAGGCGTCCGTGTCGGATTCTTTATGAGCATTAAATCCGACGGGAATGGAGCGTTCGATTTCGTGACGCAAATCTTTCAATTTGCCTTCGAGAATCGAGCTTTTAAAAGGCGTTTTGACCGCCATCATTCCGCAGCCGATGTCGACGCCGACCGTCGCCGGAATCACGGCGTCTTTGGTCGCCACGACCGAGCCGACCATCGAGCCGATGCCGAGATGCGCGTCCGGCATCAATGCAACGTGCTTGTAGAGGCACGGCAGGCGCGAAACGTTGCGCAGCATATTGTGTTCGTCGGTTGACATTTCATGGTTGACCCACGAGAGAATATCGGCTTGCGCGCCGCTCACGTTAAGTTTGTTGTATGGCATATTTCCTCCAGGATAATTATAACAATTCGTTAAATAAATTTTTCGCCGGGCAGGGAAATTCAGGCAATTTTCCTGCCGTGATTTAAACAGTGGCGAAGCAAAGAATTTTCGCGCCTGTTTTTTGTATAAACGCGCCAGCCCGCTTAGGCATCAAATTTGCTGTCACGGGGAGGCGTAAACAAATGATACAAAACGGGACACTCTTACAGGATCGCTACTTAATAGAAAGGGAAATCGGCGCAGGCGGAATGGGCGCGGTTTATCTCGCCGTCGACCAGCGTTTCGAAAGCTACGTGGCGATTAAACAAACCTTTTACAGCAACGACGAGCTGGGCGAAGCCTTCGAGCGCGAAGCGCGGCTTTTAAACAGCCTGCTGCACCCGGCGCTGCCCCATGTCTCGGATTATTTCACCGAAGCGGGCGGGCATTTTCTGGTGATGCAGTATATCGAAGGCGAAGATTTGTTCGCCGTTTTAAAGCGCGAGGGCGCTTTTCCCGTCAGAGACGTCCTGCGCTGGACGGATAATCTGCTCGACGCGCTCGATTACCTGCACTCGCAGGATGAGCCGATTATTCACCGCGACATAAAACCTCATAACCTGAAAATAACGCCGCGCGGCGAAGTGATTCTGCTCGATTTCGGTCTGGCGAAATTAAAATCCGACAATACGACCGGCGTGAAAAGCGTCTTCGGCTACTCGCGCAAATACTCGCCGCTCGAACAAATTCAGGGAACCGGAACCGACGCGCGCTCAGACCTTTTCGCGCTGGCGGCGACGGCTTATCATCTTTTGACCGGAAAGCCGCCGATTGACGTTCTCGCCCGCGCTTCGGAAATCATCATCGGAAATCCCGACCCGCTGCAGCTGGTCAGCGAAATAAATCAGGAAGTTCCGGTCAGCGTGGCAAACGTTTTGCACACGGCGATGGCGCTCAATTCCGCCGGGCGTTTCGTCTCGGCAAAAGCGATGCGGCACGCGCTGGAAAACGCCGCCGTCGGGGCTTTCAGCGTCGCCGAAGAAACTACGGTTTTGGCGGACGAACAAATCATCGCGCCTGTAATTGCCGCCGAAAACGCGGTCGTGATTTCTCCGGAAAACGAAGATTTTCCGGCTCTCGAAGCTTTTGCCGCCAGTGCCGCCGCAGACGTTTCTCAACCGGCGGCTGAAAATGTCGAATTAGCTAAAAATATTGAATCGGTCGAAAATATCGAGCCGGTTAAAAATGTTGAAGTTGTCGAATCGGTTGAAAATAATCAATTTGCCGCCGATAAAGTCTCCTTTACGCCGGAAGCTGAAGAAACGGCTTTGCCCACAGTCGCGCAGCCGAATTTGCCGCCGCTGCCGGAATCGACTGCTCTCGGCGACGTCGCGACAAAAGTTTCTCCGCGCCATCGCCGAAACATCAACGTCGGCAGGCAATCGCGGGTTCCGCTCGCCGTTTTAGCGGCATTGATAATCTGCGCCTGTCTGGCAGCCGCCGGATATTTTATCAACCGTGTAAATTCGTCGAATCAATCTCCGACAGTTGAGACGGTTCAGGAATCAAACCCGGAAACCAATCAAACCGCCGTTGTCCCGGATTCGCCGATTCCCGAAGAAGAGGAAGAAACGGCGGACGCGCCTTTACCGGAGAACGTGGAGCAGGCTAAAACCAAGCCTCTGCCAATCGAAAAAAAGGTCGAAAAGAAAGAAATCGTCGACCCAACTGAAACCGCCGTGGCGGAAAAGCCGAAGCCTGTCGAGGTCGAAGAAGCGCCGCGTCCGGCTCAGGCTCAAAATCAGCGCCGCACGACCGAACCGCCGCGCCGCAATCAAACCTCGACGCGACGAGTCGAATCCGAGCCGGTTCCGGACATCGAGTCGGTTTTTACGGGGCGTTCTTCGGAAGCAAGGCAGCGACGCAGCCAGTCTCGCCGCGAGCCGCCCGAAGATATGAGCGAAGAAGAATGGCGCGAATGGCGTCGCCAGCGACGTCAGGAAAGGCGGCAGCGACAAGAGCAAAACAGGCGCTATTTTCCTTTTTAAGTTAAATGCGGGAGATGTTTTCGGAAAAACAGACGGGCGGCAGTTTATCGCCC